>JBBQQZ010000152.1:0-8684 GCA_038215325.1 Tepidisphaerales bacterium
AGCACCGCCATTTCAGGAATCGCGCGGTACGGCACGCCGGTGGCGATCACGCTGATCGGGATCAGCGTCCTCGTCAGCCTCCTGTCCAGCTTCGGCAATGTCCGGCAATCGATGACACGCCTTGTCGCGTTCGACGACAGCGAAATCCGGCTCTACCTCGCCTCTGTAGCAGGGCAGCCGCCGGCTGCGGATGCGGTGCAAGATCGGGAAAAGTACGGCATGTTCGGACGGATCGCCCACGGGCAGGTCTGGCGTTTGGTCACGCCCATCTTCGGGCACGGGAGCATTTTTCACCTGCTGTTCAACATGATGTGGCTGTGGCGGCTGGGGCAGGTCATCGAATCGACCAAGGGCAGCCTGTTTTTTGCGGTCCTGGTCCTGTGCCTTTCGGCGATCTCGTGCTCGGTCCAGGCGGGTTGGTACGAATTTCTGGGGACGTGGGGCCTGTTTCTGGGAATCAGCGGCGTGGTGGCCGGGCTGTTTGGGTACGCGTGGATGAAGCACAAATTGCAGCCGTACGAGCAGATCCATGTGACCGACCAGGAGGTCGGGATGATGATCGGCTGGCTGGTGATCTGCTCGTTCGGATTTGTCGGCCCGATCGCCAACGGCGCCCACTGGGGCGGGCTGATCGCGGGGATGGCGATCGGGGCGTTTCCCTGGGCGATCCGGAAGCTGCGCAAACGCGGCTAGATTACCCCGTTTAGCGCCGCAGTTCGCTGCGGGGTCTGTTCTTGAAGGCACGGTAGACGCTCATCCCCTGCGGCGAATCGAATCGGACGTGTGCAATCGCTTTTTCCGACGCGGTCTGGTGTTATAATAGAATTGACGGATATGACGCGGCCGGGCTATAACCGCGATTTCCGCGTCGCAACCGCGATGGTTGTGAAGCTCCCCCCGACGAAGTGCGCGAGGATCGTCCATGAGCAGCAGTACCCCCCCGATGCCCCCCGTACCGAAACTGGACCAGCCAGTCATGCAGGCGCCGCCCGGCGCGGAAGAACACGAAGAGGCCCCGCACGGCGGGTTCTGGTCGAACCCGATGGTCGCCTCGGTCACCGGTGCCGCAACCAGCATTGTCCTGCACGCGGCGATTCTCATCGGCGGGCTGCTGCTGATCCCGGACGTCCGCAAGATGGTGACCGATCTGGTCGTGGTCGAAGAACAGAACATCATCCCCACCGCCGAACTCGCGACCGAACAGCCGGGCGGGATTCCGAACCCCGGCATGAACTCCGACGCCACCCGCGCCGCCGCCCAGATGGCGGACGCCAGCGTCACACAGTCCGATGCGTTCAACGAATCCAAGAGCGATAACCTCACCGACACCCTCGCCCAGGGCAACCCGTCCGAATCATCCATGCCGATCGGCACCGGCCCCAAGAGCGGTGGACTCTCCGGCGGCGGCAAGCTCGCCAAGTTCGGCGCGCCAGGCGGAGGAGCCGGCATCGGACCCAAAGGCGCCGTCTTCGGCAACGGCGGAAACGCCTACAAAATCGTCTTCGTCTGCGACGGCACGGGCACCATGCTCGGCCTGAAACAAAACCTGCTCATCCGCGAACTGAACTCCACGATCTCCAAGCTCAAGCCCATCCAGGAGTTCAACGTCATCTTCTTCAACGAAGATAAAGGCGTTTTCGTGACGGCAGTGGACATGCAGAAGCTCATGCCCGCGACGCCCCCCAATATCCGCAAAACGTCCGACTGGCTCGGCAAGTTCTCCGTTCGCGGCAGCACCAACCCGATCCCCGCGATCGAACTGGCGTTCAAACAAAAACCCCAACTGATGTACGTGCTCTCGGACGGCGAATTCGACAACCTCGTTAGCTACGACGAGGTGATCAAAACCGTCGCCACGCTGAACAGCGACAAGAAGGTGAAGGTCAACACCATCATGTTTGGCGACCGCGACCCCCGCGCCGAACAAGCGCTCAAAAAAATCGCCGACGACAACGGCGGACGAATGATCTTCGTCTCGCTCGAGGCGCTACAGAGAGGTTGATCGATCTGTCCGGTGGCACGGGTTTTCGACCCGTGTTTTTCCGAGCCACACGGGTCGCCGACCCGTGCAATAGAGAAGGACGGCACTCCCATGACACCCACCCAGCCCATGCCGATCGGAAGCTCCTCCGGCCTCGCGCAAACGCTCGAAGCGTCGATCGGACATCGTCCGGCCGCGATGTGGCGGGCGACGGTGGCGGGGTTGTCTACCAGCTTGCTGCTGCACGGGTCGATCCTGGTTCTCGGGATCGTGTTGCTGCGCGAAGTGCCGAAGTTGATTTCGCCGGTGCAGGATCAGGGGGTCGTTCCGACCAATACCATCCAGTCGGACGACAATCGGCCGTCGCTGAAGAACATGTACGATTCAGCGCAAGGCCCGTCCAACGACATCCGCGTCGCGACGGTCGGGCAGCTCGACGGTGAGATGGAACAGAAAATGCGCACCGAGCAGTGGCAGCAAACCCTTCAGGCCGACCTCACCCCCGCCGCCACGATCGGGCAGGGATCGCAGACGATGGCGGGGATTAAGAGTATCGGCACGGGGACCGACAAGCCCGGCACGCAGCTCGGCCGGATCGACGGGAAGAACCGCGGGAAGATTGATTTCATCGGCAACGGGGGACCCACCGGCGGGCCGGTTGCCAGCCGCGTCGTCTTTCT
The DNA here is from genome assembly GCA_038215325.1 of Tepidisphaerales bacterium. GTDB lineage: Bacteria > Planctomycetota > Phycisphaerae > Tepidisphaerales > Tepidisphaeraceae > BPJO01. The sequence continues at coordinate 2,662 of JBBQQZ010000152.1, forward strand.
CTGCGACGCCACCGGCACGATGACCGGCCTCAAGTTCGACCTGCTCAAACGCGAACTCAACACCACGATCAGCAAGCTCGATCCGGTCCAGGATTTCAACGTCGTTTTCTTCGCCGATTCCGGTGCCCAGGCGATCCACACCGCGCTCCTGCCCGGCACGCCGAAGAACAAGACGCTGGCCCGCAATTTCCTCGACAAGTTCTCCCCGCGCGGCGCGACCAACCCGATCCCGGGCATCGAAAAAGCCTTTGCGATGAAGCCGGAGATCATCTACCTGCTCTCGGACGGCGAATTCGACAACCTAATCGCCTACGAAGAGGTGATCGGCAAGGTCAAGGCGCTGAACGGCAAGCGGGCGACCCGCGTCTATACGATTCTCTTCGGCGATCGCGATGCGCGGGCCGAACAAACGCTGAAAACCATCGCAGACAACAACGGCGGAACGTTCCGCTACGTGGCGACGGACGATCTTTTGAAGAAATGATTCGACACGAAGTCGCGACGAAGCGAGGAAAGAGTCGTTCGGATTTGGTATTCTTCGCCACTTCGCGACTTCGCGTTTAATTGAGGTTTCGACTACGTGCAGTTACCGGTAAGGAATGGAAGGTCAGCAGCATATGTTCAAGAAAAGTTCATGGACTCGGATCATTTTCCTCGGCGTCATGATGGCGGCCGTGGCGTTTTTGGCGAGCTCGGGTTTTGCGCAGGATGCGGAAACCGGCGAAACAGGCGAACCTGCGCGGCAGAACATCATCATTCTGGTGCTCAACATCGTTCTGCGAAATATCGACTTCGTCTTCATCATCATCATCCTGCTCTCGGTCGTGGCGATGACGCTGATCATCAGCTCGGCGCTTCGCCTGCGCAAGAGCGTGTTCATGCCCGACGCCACCGTGGACACCATCCGCGGCATGATCGAGCAGAAGCAGTTCAAGGAACTGATCGACTACACCGAGAACGACACCTCGTTCGTCGCCCGGGCGATCAACCCGGCCCTGAAGCGCGCCCCCAGCTTCAGTTCGATGAAAGAAGCGATGGAAACCGCGATCGGCGAGCAAAGCGCCGAGCAGTTCCGCAAGATCGAATACCTCAACATCATCGGCAACCTCGGGCCGCTGCTGGGGCTGCTCGGCACGGTGCTGGGCATGATCGAAGCGTTCGCCGCGATGGAAGCCGCCAAAGGCGCCGCCGGCGCGGACGTGCTGGCGGGTGGTGTGTCCAAGGCACTTGCTCACACGTTCATGGGTCTGTTCCTGGCCGTTCCGGCGCTGGCGGCGTTTGGCATTTTGCGGACCATCGTCGACAAGCTCACCATTCGCGCCAGCATGGTGTGCGAGGAGTTGCTGCTGATGATCAAGCCGGCGGAAGCGAAGTCGGCGGGCATCAAGGCGGTCGGCAGCCCCGGCGCGGTCCCGGCTCGCCCGAAGGTCAACCCCGTTCCCCAGCCCCCCGCCGCTCCGGCGCAGACGTGAGTAAGGAGTTGCCAGTTGCTAGTTGTTAGTTGCCAGTGATTGCATTTCCTGGCAACTATCAACTGGCAACTGGCAACTAATCCACCATGAAACTCAAAAAGCCCGAGTCTCACTCCAACCACGTGAACGTCGTCCCCATGGTCGATGTCATCATGTGCCTGATCATCTTCTACATGCTCGCCGCCAAGATCGGTGTCGATACCGGCGAGGACGAGAAGCTGAAAATCCCATTCGCGTCCTGGAGCAAAGAGATCCGGGAGATGGGCAACTCTCTGTTGGTCAATGTGAGTGAGAACAAGGACACAAAGGAAGCCGTCATCACCGCGAAGGTGGATCTGACCAGCCCGCGTGAAACGCTGATCCTCGAAGGCGGCGGGAGCGGTCGGCGTTTGGTGGAGGTGCTGAAGCGCCTTCGCTACGGCAAAGACCTGAGACCCGGCGGCGGCGGGGAGAACGCGGACATCCCCGAACTGAAACTGGTCATTCGTGGCGATCGCGACATGAGCTTCGGCGTGCTCCAGCGCGTCCTGATGGCCGCCGCCGAGGCACGCATCAAGACGCTCAACTTCCAGGCCGAAGCCAAGCCGACCCCATAGGGAGAGGAGCCAGAAGACAGGAGCCGGGAGCCAGCATGAAGAGCGACGTCGCTGATTTTTCTTCTTCTGGCTCCTGACTCCCGGCTCCTCCGGAAAGCAGATTATGCACGTTGAAAAAGGTTCCAAAGCCGTCCACTACGAATCCGGCCCGGACATGACGCCGCTGGTCGATGTCGTCATGGTGCTGCTGATCTTCCTGATGATGGCCGGCAAGTTCGACGGGCTAAAGAAGTACCTGTCGTCGGAACTGCCCATCACCAGTTCCGGCCCCAGCAACACCCCGCCCGACCCGACGCAGGTGCCCAAGCAGGACATCGTCCTGAACGTCACCTCCCCCACCGCGCGCACCGACACGTTCCGCGCGTTCTACGGACGGAACATCAACGCCGACACCGAAGAACAGCTCGCCACGCAACTGAAGGCGATGCTGACCGAAAAACTTGCCGCCGGCACGAAGGTGGATGAGATCCAGTTGTTCATCAAGCCGACGCGCAACGTGATCTACACCAACGTCATCCGCGTCTACGCCGCCGCCGGCCGAGCGGGATTCACGAACATCGGCTTCCAGACCGCAGACGGCTGATCCAGGCAATGTGAACTGTGGAATGTCGAGTGTCGATTGGCATTTCATTCGACATTTGACACTCGGCATTCGACATTCGAGCGATCACGCTACAATCCATCACGCCATGAAAACCACCCGCGCCACCTGTCTCGCTGCCATCGGATTGATCTCGTCGGTTGCGTTCGCGCAGAACGATCCGAAGGGGCTCGATGCGCTCAGCGATGATCGGCTTTACAGCGAACTCTCGAAGCGCAACCTCGGCGGATTGCTCGACTACGCGTTCAAGAAGAACAACGTCCCCGTACCCAAGCAGCAGGCGGTGCGAGCCGGTTCGGCGCTGGCGCGCTTGCAGGACGACCCGACGATCGGCCTGAACGACAAGCGCAAGCTGGTGGCCGAGTACGTCAAGGCGTTGCCGCAGCTTTTGCCGCTGATGACCGATCCGGGCACGCTCATGCAGGACGGCAACATCCTGATCGAGCACGGCATCCTCACGGACCAGCGGCTGCTCGAATACTTTGGCCCCAACGCGACGATCATGGCGCGCCTGCACCCGGTCACCGACGCCGTTCAAAACATTCTCGCCAAGGCCCGCGACGAAGCCACCAAGGCCGCCGACAAGGCCGCCAATAACTGGCCCGGCGGGAGAACCGCGTGGGAGACAGCGGACCAGCGGGCGACGATCGCCGAGTACACGCGAAACATCATCAACTACTCCAGCGCCATCTCGCTGGATAAAGCGTCGCAAGAGCGGGACAAACGCCTCGCCGAAGGCCTGGAAAACCTGGCCCCGTACAACGACGAGTCGAATGAGAACGTCGCGGACGTGAAGTTTTATCTCGCGAAACTGAACATGGCGAGGTTGACGCCCGAGTCCCTCGCCGAGGCGCGGAAAGAGTTCGCGTTCGTGGTCCAGAAAGGCGACCCGAAAAACGTCGGCCAGCAGTTCGACGCGCGCCTGCTGTCGGTCGTCACCGAGATCAACGCCAAGGACGCCAAGGCCGCCGACGCCGCACTCACCACGCTCGACGGCTGGGTCAAACAAACCAAGCTCGAAAGCCCCGAAGTGCTGGTGGCGCTGGCGGCGATGAAGTACCGCATCCTGGTGCTGAAGAACGAAACGGTCGCCGCAGACAAGGTGCTCGATACGCTCCAGCGCGAGCAGCCAGCGCTGCGCGGGTTGATCCTGGAACTGATGGCCGCCAACGTGCCGGCCGACGCGCCGGTCAAAGACCTCAACCTCCTGCTCCTCCAGTCGCTTCGCGCCAAAGGCGAAGGCGAAACCATCAAGCCCGACGACACCCCCTTCGACAAGGCCGTGATCGAACGCGGCCTGGAAGCGTCGCGCGAGATCATCAAGCGCGGCGGCAAAGAGAACGAACAGGTCGTGCAGGAAAGCCTGTACGTCAACGGCTTCTTCCTCCAGAAACTCGGCGACAAGGAGAACGCCGCCGCCGCGTTCCTGGATTACGTCGATAAATACAAGCTGACCGACAAGGAACGCGGCGAGGCCGCGTTCAACAACGCGATCGCGCTGGTCGGGCAACTCTATCGCGAAAAAATCGGCGACCCGGCCGTCACCAAGCTGTACGACCGCGTGCTTGAAATCGCCGTCGCCCCGCCGTTCGAGCGACCGGAGTTCTACTTCGAACGCGCCCGTCGCCTGCAATCCACCGCCAAGCTCGACGAAGCCATCGCGCTCTACGACAAAATCCCCGAGGGCAGCAAGCAGGCCGGCGAGGCACGGTATTTCAAGATGGTCGCCGTCCACCAGAAGCTGCAAAAGGTGAAGGAAGGCGACGCGGCCCGCCCGGCACTACTGACCGAACTGCAAAAGCTCGCCGACCAGGTGAACGCATCGGTCGAGCAGCAAATCGCCACCGCCACCGATGAAAAGGTCAAACTCCTGCTCCGCACCCGCCTCTCCCAAACCCGCCTGCTGGCGGCGGACGTGGCGCTGGTGGACCAAAAGGATCCGAAGCGCGCGATCGCGCTGCTGACCGACTTTGAAAAAACCGTCAAAGGCCTGGCCAACGAACCCAACCTCATCAGCCAGGTGCTGCTGATCCGTGTGAAATCGTACGTGCAGACGAACCAGGTCGCCGAAGGCGTGAAGGAAATCCAGAAGCTCGCGGTCGAGCGTCCCAAAGAGGCGATGCAGATCATTTTCGATCTGATGGACAAACTGAACGAACAAGTCACCTCCGCCGAGGCCGCCGGGCAGACGGAGCAGGTCGCCCAGCTCGAACGCACGCGCGCCGAACTCACGCCGGTGCTCGTGAAGCTGATCCGCGAGAGCAACAACCCGGAACTGAAGAAGTTCGACTACCAGATCTCCGTCTTCGACGCCGACCAGCAACGCCGCGCCGCCGAACTCACCCAGGACGAAGCCAAGCGAACGCAGTTGCTCAAGGGCGCGGTCCAGCGGTTTGATGTGCTCGACGGCAAGGACCAGTTCGCCAACTACCTGGCCGCCTTGCCCGAAGACAAGCAGAAGAAAGCCCGCTACGACCCGCAGGTGAAGCTCGGCATCGCCCGCAGCAATTTTGCCTTGGGCGACTGGGACAAAGCCCGTCGGCCGCTGGCGCAGCTGTTCGCCGACAAGGTTTTGGGCGACGGATTCATCGTCAAGATCGGCCCCGACGGCACGCCCGAGGAAGTGGACAACCCCACCTACTGGGAAGCGACCTACAAATTGATCAAGAGCAACGTCGAACTGAAGGACAACGTCGAAGGCATGACGCGCTGGGTCAACGATCTCTACCGCACCTGGGGCCTGGGCCTGGGCGGGCAACGCTGGGCGGAAGAGTTCAAGAAGCTCCGCAAAGACCTCGACATCCCCGACGCGCCCCCACCGGCACCCGCACCCACGGCTTGATCCCCCTCTCCCCGGCCCTGTCCCCCGCGGGAGAGGGCCGGGGTGAGGGGGAAGTGCAACCCCTTTCGGCTACCCCCTCGCCTGCACCGAATGGATGGCCCGCGGCCAATCCAGCCGCATCCAATCCCACCTCCCCCTTTTCCACCACGAGCAAATCGCCTGCTACCAATAGCGCCTCGTCAACGGCCGCACGCAATGCCACTACCCCCTTGTCCAACCGCCGCAACGATCCAGTCCCGCCCGAGGGCGGGTTCCACGACCTGCTGCATGCGGATGGGATGCCGTATCGGATCGAAGAAATCGAAACGATTCAGTCGCGGTGCGGTCGCAGTTACTCCGACGCTGCTGATCGGACTTCCGATTTCACGCGACGCAGGTAGCTCCCCAGCACCACCAGCATGAAGGCTCGCGTCCAGATCGGGCTTTCCGGCTCGCGCAGGAACGCCGTCCAAACCGCATGCACACCCCGGCGGTCGAGCGTCCAGGAGCTCGTGAGGTGATCGATCGCCGAC
>JBBQQZ010000153.1:0-8672 GCA_038215325.1 Tepidisphaerales bacterium
GGCCATGACGGTTCGATGACCACCATCCACGCCAACAACCCGCGCGACGCCATGTCGCGACTGGAAGTGCTGGTCGCGATGGCGGGTTACGACATCCCGCAGCGGGCGCTGCGGTCGCAGGTCTCCAGCGCGATCAACCTCATCATCCAGGCCAACCGTCTGGTGGGTGGCAAGCGCCGCGTGACCCGCGTCACCGAAATCTGCGGCATGGAAGGCGATCAGATCCAGATGCACGACCTGTTCACGTTCGAACAGAAGGGCGTCGACGGCGACGGCCATGCCGTCGGGCACTTCCTGTGCAACGGCATTCGTCCCAAGTGCGCCGACCGCATCGAACACCGCGGAATCAAGTTGCCGAGCGATCTGTTCGCACGGCGCGTCATGGATTCGCCGCATAACTGACCTCCAACGACGAGCGAGATATGACAGACTTGGCATTCCCAATCATTACCGCGTCGTCCGTTACGATGGGCGTCTACGCGATCGCCAAATTCCTTCCGGGCCTGCTCGGCACGGAAGAGCGGAAGATCAAGAACCGCCTTTCCGGCGGCATCGAAAGCCAGGTACAGGCCGATCTTGCCAACACGATTCGTCGACGCACCGGCCTCGACGACGTGCAGGGCCTGCTCGGACAGTACGAGATCTTCCACGCCATCAACCGCACGCTTTTGCAGTCGGCACCGAAGCTGACGCTTCAGAAGTTCCTCTACATCGTCGCCGGCAGCGCCGTCGGGGCGATGTTCCTGGTCTTCCTCATCACCACCGGCATCATCGTCTCGCTCGTCGCGGCAATCCTGGGCGCAACGCTCCCGTTCCTGGTGCTGATGAACAAACGAAACAAGCGCCAACGGATGCTGAGCGATCAGCTCCCCGACGCACTGGATTTCATGGGTCGCGCCCTGCGTGCCGGCCACTCGATGGCGACGGCGTTCCAGATGATGAGCGACGAACTTCCGGACCCCATCGGTGGGGAGTTTCGCCGGATCTTCGAGCAGCACTCCCTCGGGGCCAGCCTCGAAGACTGCCTTCGGACGGCCGTCAATCGCGTGGAATCGACCGATTTCGCGTTCTTCGTCACCTCCGCGCTCATCCAGCGCCAAACCGGTGGCGACCTGAGCGAAGTACTGAACAACATCACCGGCATGATCCGCGCCCGCGTGCGTTTGCAGCAGCATGTGAAGGCAAAGACGGCAGAAGGGCGCTTTACCGGGTACATCCTCGCGGCGTTCCCGGCGGTGATGTTCGTCGTCAGCTACTGCCTCAACAAGGAGTATGCCGGACGACTGCTCGATAACTCGACGGGCATCCTGATGCTCGGCGGGGCCCTGGGACTTCAGTTGCTCGGTCTGTTCGTGATCCGAAAGATCACGACCGTGCAGGTGTAATAACGGAGAGTGAGCAGTCTTCACTGACCACTAAAAATATGACCATCGAACAGATCATTCTCTTCGTGTGCATCGCCGGCGCGGTCGGCGCGGGGTTTTACTTCCTCACCACGCTGGCCATGGGCAAGCGTGAGGACAAGCTCTACGGCCGACTCTCCAACCAGCGGGGGCAGGATCCGCGGGACGTGGAAGCGAAGGAATCGCAGATGAACGTCCGAGGCCTCGCGGCCAAGGTCGGTCAGGCGGCGGCTTCCCCGTTCATGTCAAAGGACAAGCAGAAGCAGACCGGCCTGCGCAAGCAACTCGCGATGGCGGGCGTATACGCCCCCTCGGCGATCCGCGCCGTCACCGGCTTCAAGCTCATCCTCCTCATCGGTGGCGTCTCCGGCGGCCTGATAATGGGCTACATCACCGACTACCTCTTCCTCTTCGGCGCCCTGGGCGGCCTGGTGGGCTATCTCACCCCGACCATGTGGCTAAAAAGCAAGATCACCGCCAACCAGAAGATGCTCCAGCTCGGTCTTCCTGACGCCCTCGACCTGATGGTCGTCTGCGTCGAAGCCGGCCTCACCACCGACGCCGCCATGCAGCGGGTCGGCGAGGAGCTGGCGATCTCTCACCCGGCGATCAGCCGTGAGTGGGGCATCGCCCATATGGAAACCCGGATCGGCCTGTCGCGTGCAGAAGCGCTCAAAAATATGGGCATTCGCACCGGCAACGTCGCCATCCAGCAGCTCGTCGCGATGCTCGTGCAGGCCGAACGTTTCGGTACCAGCCTCGCCGATGCGCTGCGAATTCAGTCGGAAACGTTGCGTCTGAAGCGCCAGCACATCGCTGAGGAAATGGCGGCCAAGGCCAGCGTGAAGATGAGCTTCCCGCTCGTGCTGTTTATCTTCCCCGCAACGTTCATCGTGCTCGCCGGGCCGACCGTGCTCGGATTGTTCAACAGCGATATTATGAAGTGAGTCCCCGATTAACCCGAAGAAAGGGCTGTACCATGAAAACTCTTAACGCCCCGATCAACTTTCGTCTCCTGCTCGCCGTCACGACCGCCACCGTGCTGCTGGCCGGTTGTCAGCAGTCCAAGCGTTCGATGCAAGGCATGAACGATAAGTTCGAGCCCGACGACAAGCCCCGCTCGGTGACCGCGATCTTCGATCAGCAGCACCGCAACGGTGCCCGCCAGGACGGCATGCTCTATGCCGGCCACTTCACCGACGGCGAGTTGAACTCGCTGGGCAGGCAGAAGCTGGACATGATGACCAGCGGCCCGGAGCGTGGGATCTTGAACGTCTACATGAGTGTCCCCAAGGACAACGCGTACGCCGCCCGTGAATCGAGCGTGATCGCGTTCCTGTCCACCAAGGGCCTGGCGAGCAACAGCTACACCCTGACTGCCGGCGACAACCCCGGCACCGGCGCGCCCGCCGTCCAGGGCCTCAATGGGCTGGCGAAACAGAGAGAAGTCACCGAAAGCGCCGCCTCCAGCGCCGGCCCGACCGGATCGAAATAGCGGGTCTTCCGGAGTGGAGAACCCCAAAAGCCTGCGGCACCGAGCTGCGGGCTTTTTTTCGTTGGCGGGTCGGAACACCCTCGACATCGTCGAGCACTTCGACGGGTCCGAACTGTTCCGAATGAACTCCCCCCCCGGTCGAGGCCTGCGTGCCCTGCACCTCCTGGTAAACCGCGATCCTGCGCCGTGAATGGCCCGTCGGCCAGGCGATCAGCCCGAGACACCTGCACGTCGATCACGTCCGCGCTTACCCAAAGGGCGAGCCCGGCGACGCGTCGAACGATACGCCCGACCCCTCGATTTGCTTCGCTCTCGGCCGGTCAACCGGCCCGAACGCGCCATTTCCGCGCGCGGTCCGGTAAGAACGCTGTTGCGAAACCTGATTGCGCTTGCCATCCGCCCAAACCATGTCATCTTAGGGTCCAGAAGAACACCGATGGCGCGCCCAACCACCGCGCCCCCGGAAAAGGACACCGCCTAACCAGCCGCCGATGACCGAAGGGCAGATGTACGTCATGCGCAACCGCACGGTTCTCCAGATCATCGTCGTTACGATCCTGAGCCTGACCCTCGGACCGGCACCTGCGTCCGATAACGGCGCGACCCTCGAGCGCCAGCCGAGTTTCGGCCCCCAAGCCGCGATCCGGCCTCTCGAGGTCCGAACCCGCCGCCTGCACATGGTCCGCCCGGACCTGATGCACTACCCCCTTCAGTACGATACGTACTGCTGACCCGGCAAATCGTCCCGATTCGGGTGCCACGGTTTGGGACGCCAAACCGTGTTTCCCTCGCTTATTGACTATCCTTGTTTAGCCCGAAATGGGCGTTCGACGTCGCCGGACGACGCGTGCGTTGCCCCTACAGGCGCGTGTGTTATTTGTGATTGGTACAACGGCCGGACCCGCGATCATCCGCACTTCGCCGGGCACCGCATGGTCAGACCGTCACAGCCGGGCACCCGGGCGTGAACTCGATTTAATGGTGCATGCCGAATTGATTCGGATCAGATCGCGACGCTACGATCAAGCTATGAACAAAGGTATCATCTGGACTATCGTTGGGGTTTTGCTCATTGTCGCTCTCATCATTTGGATTTCGCAGCGGTCATAGCGAGTTCGTCTTTTACGGTTCGTGCGTGAACCCCGCACGGAGAATGCCGTGTAGCTGCGACGCCTGCGTCGCCCATTTCTGCGTCCGTGACCAACAAACGGGCGACTACAGGCGCGTGGATCACGCACGATCCGTATTATCGCGCGGAAAACCGCGTCGGTGCCCATTTTCATCAGATCTTACGCTGCGCCGACGGCTTGGTTCGCGCTGCGCACTCATTCGAATTCAAACCGCGTCTCGTTGCCAATTGCGCGACCAACGAAGACGGCCCCATTGAACTGGGGCCGCCGGGGTTGGGGTTGTCGCGATCAGTTGATCGGTTGATCGGTCAGCGGGCGTACTCGACGCTACGCACTTCGCGGAGGACCGTCACTTTGATCTCGCCGGGGTAGGTCAGATCCTGTTCGATCTTCTTGGAGATATCCCTGGCGAGCTTGGCGCTGGATCGATCATCCAGCATGCGGGCGTCGGCGATGACGCGGACTTCGCGGCCGGCCTGGATGGCGTAGGCTTGGCGCACGCCCTCGAAGTTGGTGGCGACTTCTTCCAGATCCTTTAGCCGCTTGATGTAGCGTTCGAGCGATTCACGACGCGCCCCCGGCCGGCTGGCGCTCATGGCGTCGGCGGCCATGATGAGCGGGGTGTACGGCGTGGTCGCCGGCACGTCGCCGTGGTGGCCCCACGTCGCGTTGAGGACGGCCTCGGGTTCGTTGAATTTCTTCAGGAACTCCATCCCGATCAGCGGGTGGCCGCCTTCCTGCTCGTGGTCCATCGCTTTGCCGATGTCGTGCAGCAATCCGCAACGCCGGGCGAGTTCTCCATCCAGCCCAAGCTCGTCCGCCATCATCTGCGCGAGGTAGGCGACTTCCAGCGAGTGTTTCATCACGTTCTGTCCGTAGCTGGTACGGAAACCGAGCCTGCCCAGCATCGGAATGATCGGCCGGGCGAGGTTGGGGTGGTGCGCTTCCTGAGCGGCTTCTTTGCCCATCTTGATCAGCGTTTCGTCCATCTCCTTCGTGACGATCGCGTATACCTCCTCGATGCGGGCGGGGTGGATTCGGCCGTCCTGCACGAGGCGATCCAGCGATATGCGGGCGATCTCACGGCGCACCGGATCAAAGCAGCTCACCACAACCACGCCGGGGGTATCGTCGATGATGACGTCGACGCCGGTAGTTTTCTCAAACGCCCGGATGTTGCGCCCTTCGCGCCCAATGACGCGGCCTTTCATGTCGTCCGACGGAATGGTGACCGTACTGACCGTGTGGTCGGCGGTCTGGTCCGCGGCGTAGCGCTGGATCGCGCCGAGGATGATCTGCCGGGCCTTGTCCTTGCCTTCTTCCTCCGCCTGGCTCACGTGCCGCTGCACGATCTCGCCGATCTCGCCGCGGCATTCGTTTTCGATTCGCTTCAGCAGCATGTCGCGGGCCTGATCGATCGAAAGCGACGTGATGTTCATCAGCCGTTCACGTTCGTCCTTTAGCAGCCCGACGAGTTCGTTTTCCTTGTCGCCGATCGATTTCTGCTGCTTCTCCAGCTTGACCGACAGATCGTCGAGGTTGCGTTCCTTGTGGGTGAGGGTGTCGAATTTTTTCTCGAGCGTGGATTCGCGTTTTTCGATCCGCGACTCCTGCTCGTCGAGTTTGCGTCGGGCGACATTCTGTTCCTGCTCGAACTGATCCTTGACCTTGAGGGCCTTCTGCTGGGCGACGAGTTCGATCTCCCGGATCTTGGTCTCTGATTCAAGGTGGGACTGACGCTTGAGCTGCTCCGACTCCTGTCTTGCCTGTTGGAGAATATTTTTGCCGGTAAGGTGAAGGAACGCGAACAGCGCTCCGCCGCCGACGATAAGGCCGATGACCAGCCCGATGGCGAGATACAACATGGACAACCTCCTATGTCGGATCGACGCGAGCGTGATGCCTCAGCAGCACGTTGGGCGCGTGACCCGGTTCGATCAGCGGACCGAATTAAAAGGAGGCCACCGGCGTGGTCGGCGTAAGCGGTGCTTACGTCGAACGGCGGTCGGGATTGGCGTCTGCGGGGCGCAGGGGTGCTGGGACAGGTGGACCGCGGTTTGAATATCGCGTGCCGAATCCCGCGCGAGCGGGAAGCTGAAAGTCCGTATCGGGCAAAACGAAAGATCGAAGGAGTGCGACCGGCACGCGAATGCGCACCGGCTTTCGCGCTTCCACCCGCCTGCACAGCACAAAAACGGCCGCCAATGCGACCAGTGCCAGGCAGCAGGAGCAAATCGCGAGAATGTGGACCGGTTCGATGTTCATTTCACTCATCACAACCCCCGCGGCAGCAAGCGTTTACCGACCGCGGAACCATGCCTAAGTTGGCCTCGTGACCACGCCGACGATCCGCTGTCGATCGGCGGGGTACAACTACGTCAACCATAGCATAGCCTTCATATGGCGCTTGTGACAAGCCAACAGTTCACGGATTACGACATCATTGGTCGGTCCGGTAAGGTCTATCGGGGTTGTTTCGTTTTGAACGAACGCCTCACGCCCACCCCTGCGGGGTCGGATCCGACTCCACAGGAGTCGGCGTGAAGTCCTTCGGTTCTCGACTATCATGTCGTCATGCCCGATTTTTCATTCGACATCGTCTCGGAAGTAAACCTTCAGGAAATGGACAACGCCGTCGGACAGGCGATTAAGGAGATCGTCGCCCGCTACGACTTCAAGGGCACCGCCGCCGGGGTTTCAGAGCTGAACCGCAAGGACAAAGAGCTCACCCTGACCGCCGAATCAGAAAGCCAGTTGGAGACGGTCACCCAGCTTCTGGTCAGTAAAATGATCAAACGCGGCGTCGAACCCAAGGTGCTCGATCCGCAAAAAATGGAGCAAGCCACCCACAACACCGTCCGCCAGAAGGTGAAGCTGAAGGAAGGCATCAACAAAGAAACCAGCAAGGCGATCCAGCAGACGATCAAAGACCTGAAACTGAAGGTCACCGCCTCCATCCAGGGCGACGCCCTGCGTGTCAGCAGCGCGAAAAAGGACGACCTTCAGGCAGTCATCCAGCACCTGAAAGCGAATTCGCCGGAAGTGCCGATCCAGTTCAAGAATTTCAGGTGATCCGGAGATGAAGTTTCACCACGGAGATCGCGGCGAGCGCGGAGATCAACTCGCCGCCCGATCGCGGTCCGGTGAATCGAGATTAAATGGGACATAGATGACACAGATTGAACAGACCTAGGATATCGGCTCTCACATCTGTGCGATCTGTGTCCCATTCTTCCATACGATCTCGTAATACGTTATCGAGCGGCGAGTTGATCTCCGCGCTCTCCATGGCTCCGTGGCGAATCAATCTTTCATCCGGGGTAGCGTAATGGTAAACGTCGTGCCTTTGCCGGTTTCGCTGGCGACGTCGATCGTGCCCTGGTGGTGGGTGATGATTTCGCGGCAGATCGCCAGGCCCAAACCGGTCCCGCGGTGTTCGCCGCGCTTGGCGGTGCCTTTGGTGGTGAAGAAGGGGTCGAAAATTCGCGAAATGTTCTTCTCCGCGATCCCCGGACCCGTATCGATCACCGCCAGCTTCACGCTCGTGTCGTCCCCGGTCGCCTTGATCGTGATCGACCCCGATTTGCCCGCCATCGCCTGTCTTGCGTTGATCAGCAGATTCAGCAGCACCTGTTCCAGTTGAACCGCATCGCCGCTGACCATCAGGTCGCTTGACGCCTGCACGCGCAGCGCGATCCCGTCTTTCTGCGGATCGCGGGCCATCACCAGCAGCGTTTCTTCGATGAGCGTCGCGACCGCGACCGTTCCGTGCTGTGATTCGCCCCGCGCCAGCCCCAGCATCGACGCACAGATCCGACCGGCCTTGGTCGCGCCGGCGAAGCTCTTGCCCAACGCCTTTTTCATCAACTCCACGTCCGGCTTCCCCGCCTCGGCCCCCTGGAGGGCGTACTGCGAGTAGGAAATGATCGGCGTGAGAATGTTGTTGAACTCATGCGCGATAACCGCCGCGATCGTGCCGATTGTGGCGAGGCGCTGCGACTGCGTGAGCTGCTCTTTCAGGACCGATAACTCATCAATCGTGGCCGCAAGTCGAGATTCGATATCGTGCGCAAGATCAGGCGGGACAGTGGATTCGGTGCTCACTCGTCTTGGAGTATCGGCTATCGCCACCCATTCGGATGAAACGCGAATCTGCGAAGAAGCGAACGGCCGAAAACCAGTCCCGAGGGCGTCTTGCCCGTGTCCCCAATGCACAAAGAAGCTCACGGGCAAGACGCCCGTGCTACTTGGTTCCATGCTTCGCTCCTTCCCAAATTCGCGTTTAACTATTGTGATAATAAGGGCTCAAGCGACTTCATCGCCGGGCGGTACTCGATGGCTTCAAGACCGACCCTGTTTCAGTCTCCATTGAACCCGCGATCGCGACTCGAAACCGCAATGTAGCGCGCTACATTCGCATTCACGCGGCGGTGCATATTCCACAAGTTCATACCCTCTCCACCGGCCGCGCGTTTGTGTCCCAAATGTAGCATGCTACATTCGCGCTACATCCCCCCGCCGCAACCGCTTCGATCCTAACCCTCCGCCCTGCCATCGCTTGCGGCCGTGCCGCTCTCAATCGCCCCTGAGCCGCCGCTGCGCGCGTGCTACATTTGCTACATTTCCCGCCGTCCATCTGTCCTC
>JBBQQZ010000154.1:0-8667 GCA_038215325.1 Tepidisphaerales bacterium
AAATACGCCGTCCTCTGCGGCGGGGCGGTCAACCACCGCGTCGGGCTGTATGACATGATGCTCATCAAGGACAACCACCTGGCGGCCTACCCCATCCGCGAACTGGGCGAGGCGCTGTGCAAGATCATCCACGCCTCGCGCGCCGAAGACGGAGCCCGCAAGATCGAGGTGGAAGTCGATACGCTGGATCAGTTGCGCGAAGTGCTGAAGGTCGATGGGATCGACTACATTTTGCTGGACAACATGGACTGCCCGACAATGACCGAGGCGGTCGCGCTACGCGATGGCGCGGGGAAAAAGGGCAAGCTGGCGCTGGAAGCATCCGGCGGCGTGTCGCTGGAAACCGTGCGGTCGATCGCGCTGACCGGCGTCGAGCGGATCAGCGTCGGATCGGTCACGCATTCGGCACCGGCGTTGGATATCGGGCTGGATATCGAGCTTCAGTAGTTTTTTTATGGCCCGGTGCGGCTACGATGGGATCAGTATGAGCGATAAACCGACCATTCAGATCGACAGCGACTGGAAACGCCAGGCCCAGGAAGAAAAGCGCAAGCTCGCCGAGCAGGAGGCGAAGTCCAAACCCGCGCCCGCCCCGGCGGCGGCAGCGCCGGCATCATCGGGGCCGGCGGCGCGACCGGCTCAGCGGGAAATCCCGGAACCCAGCTTCGCGACGCTCGTCCAATCGAGCATGACCCAGGCCCTCTACTACCTCGGCGAACTCGGCGAGGAAGGCGACCCGGGCACCTTCAGCCTCGACATGGCCCGCTACCACATCGACACGCTGACGGTCCTGGAATCCAAGACCAAGGGCAACCTGACCGCACAAGAGCAGCAAGTGCTTGACCAAGCCCTCTACGACCTCCGCGGCCGGTTCGTGGGGATCGCAAGGCAGATGATCCAGTAAGCTGTTGCGCACCGCGTGACGGGAGGTGGCGTGAAAAACGACCCGAACCGCCCGCCGGTTCCGCTCGATTACGCGAAGCCTGACTTGCCGCGAACGCGTCGCCGAGACCCCGCTGGCGGATAGACGTACGCAGCAGCGACCCGGTCTTAAATAGGGCTCCGTCCTAGCGAATCTGAAATGATTCGGCAAATTTTGCTTGCTTTTGAAGTCAACGCGCGTAAATTGCCGATTGTCACAATGGAGAACTCCGGTTTTCTGTTGAACCTGCGACAGCGAGTCATGGATGACTAGCGGCGGGGCATGACTGATCCGCGTGCGAAAGGCCAGGATGGCTATGTCGTCGCGCACCTCGCAATCTGCGTCACCGACCTCGTCGCATTCCGTTGCGCAACTGTGGCAACTGCCGATGCTCATGCTTTCGCTTGGGCTGTTCGGATATGCCGCGTACCTGCTTTGGGATCCGAAACCGGGCCCGACCGTCGAGCAGCGCCTCGCGGACGTGCGCACCCTGCTCAAGATGGAACGCCCAGAGGCGGCGGTCGAACGGCTGAAGAAGCTGGTCGCGACCGATGAACTGACGTCGCAGCAGCAGTCGCGCATCCACCTGCATTTCGCCGAAGCGATCGAAATGTACCAGGACCAAAAGCGGGTTACGGTGCCGGCGTTACAGCACCGGATCATCGAGCAGACGAAGCTGGCGGTGGCGCGTGGAATGCAGTTGGACGGCATCGCACAGCGACGCATGGGCAAGGCGTACGAGCTGCTCGGCAAGACCGAGGACGCGCTCGACAGCTACAAGAAGGCCGCGCATCTCGACCCGGACCGGTCGCTGAGGTTGTCGCGGAAAATCGTGGACATGCTGCTCGATCGCGGCGACACCGAGGCTGCGGAAGTGGCGCTTCAGGATTACCTGAAAGACCCGAATCTCACCGACGCCGAACGCGCCTGGGCGCTGGGCGAGCGGGCGCACATTCTCTCGGATCAGAGCCACTTTATCGACGCCCGAATCCTTCTCGACCAAGCCCTCAAGCTGACGGCCGACCAGTCGCAGGAGGGGGAGATCAACTACAAGCTCGGTTACGTCGCCTGGAAACTGGGGGATGGCGACGAGGCGGAGCGATTCCTTCGGATCGCGCGCGACCAGCTCCAGCCGCACCACCCGCTGGATGGCGACGCGTGCCTGCTCTTGGGCGATATTGCCCGGTCACGTGGGAACGCGGAAGTGGCCAAATCGTTCTATCAGGTGGTGCTGGTAAACCATCCGGATTCCAAATCCGCACCCCTCGCCCGGCTCGGCCGTGGGGTGGCGCGGGCGATGCTGAAGGAAGATGAGGCCGCCGTCAGCGACCTGATCGACCTGGCGAAGGAAGTCGATCAACGCCCCTCACGCGATCGCTATCGAGAGCAGGCGATCGCCGCACTACAGCACGCCGAGAACCTGCTCAAGATTCGCGGCAATGCACAGGCCGCGATCGAGCTGATGTCGTACGAAAACCTTTTGAAGCCCGATCCCGCGCCCGAGTTCTTTACGCGGCTGGGCCTGCTGTACGAGATCCGTGCCGATCAGGTCGAAGCCACGCTCGCCGACGCCACCCCAGCCGACCGAATCCGGCGGCAGCAGCAGGTGCGCGATCTGCGTACCAAGGCCGGCGAAGGGCACATCGCGTTCTCCCAGAAGTTGCCACCCACCGACGATAAGATGTACGGCGATTCGCTGTGGCGCGGGATCAACCTGTACGAGCGCGCCGGCAGTACGCAGTCGCTGATCTCGGCGCTGGAGCTGTTCGTCGCCGAGCGTCCGGAAGACCCACTCGCGCCCGATGCGCTGCTCCGGCTCGGCAGGGCGTATCAGACGATGGGGCAGATGGATAAGGCGATCCAGGTGCTCCAGCGGAACGAGTTCCGCTACCCCAAATCCCTCGCCGCCGCCAAGAGCGCCGTGCCGCTGGCGCAGGCGTATATTGCCAAAGGCCCCGACAGCTACGCCAAGGCCGAGAACGTGCTCGCCGGCGTGCTGGATAACAACCCGCTGCTCGATCCCTCGTCCAATGATTTCCGCCAGGCTCTCTTCGAACTCGGCCAGATCTACTACCGCACCGGCCGGTACGAGGAATCGGTCGTTCGCCTCGAAGAGTTCCTGAAACGCTATCCCACCGACTCGCGACAGGGACAAATCCTTTTTCTCATTGCCGACAGCTACCGCAAGAGTTCGCAGCAATTACAATCGAAGCTCGCGGTTGCCAGCACGAGCAAGTCCCCCGGCGTCGACCTCACCGAGATGGACCAGGCCCGCCGCGACCGGCTCACCAAGGCCAAGTACAATTACGACCGCGTCGTCGAGATCTACAAAGACAACCTGCCGACACGCGACACCGAAAAACTCTACTACAAGCTTAGCCACTTCTACCGCGCCGATTGCCTGTACGACCTCGGCGAATACGAAGCCGCCATCACGTTGTACGACAACGCCGCGTTCCGCTTCCAGGAAGACCCGTCGGCGCTGGCGGCGTACGTGCAAATCGTCAACGCGTGGTGCCGGCTCGGCAAAATCGAACAAGCCAAGGCCGCCAACGAACGGGCCAAGTGGCTCCTGCGTCGTATCCCGCCCGAAGCCTTCACCGACGGATCGTTCTCGATGCCGAAGGAATACTGGGAACAGTGGCTGAAATGGGCGAATGAATCGGGGATGTGGTGATTGCGTGACGTGATGAGTGTGACGTGACAGATCAGCCTGGTCTTCTCACGACCCACTCACCACGCCACACGAACGGTTGGAACTGATGAATGAGCAAAGCAGCAATATTCAGTCGTTGACCGACCAGCTCGGCTGCTATCGCAAGCTCGCGCGGCTGTGTGAGTTGCAGCGGCAGTACGTGCAGCAGAACCAGACGGATGAGTTGTTGTCGGTGCTGGAACAGCGAGGGACGATCCTTAGCGAGATCGCGCGGCTGGAAGAAGCGGTGTCGCCGCTGAAGCGGAACTGGTCGGAGGCGTCGGCGTTGATGTCGGAGGACCAGCGCGTCGGCGCGCTGGAGATGCTGGCCGAGACGAAGACTTTGCTCATGCAGATCACGCAGGCGGATCAGGATGACGTGTTGCTATTGCAGCAGCGGAAGCTGAACGTCGGCAAGCAGATCGCGGCGACGTCGTCGGCGCGGGTGGTGAACAACCGCTACGCCGCGTCGGTCTACGGCGCCAATCAGGGATCACGACTGAACGTGCAAAAATGACCGCCGTCGGTACCCAATCCTCGCCTGCCACCGCCCAGCGCATCGAAGAGCTGGGGCGGATCATCATGGCGTACAGCGAGGTGACCGAGCGCCTCCAGCAGTCGCACGATCAGCTTAAAGGCCGGGTCGAGCAGTTGCAGACGGAACTGAGCGAAAAGAACCGCGAACTCGAGCGCCGCAATCGCCTGGCAGCGCTGGGCGAGATGGCGGCGGGGCTGGCGCATGAAATTCGCAATCCTCTGGGCGGGATCCAGTTGTATGCGTCGATGCTCGCGCAAGACGTCGCCGATCGGCCGGAGAGCGCGCGGACGGTGCAGAAGATCGTGGGGGGCGTGAAGCGCGTTGAGGAACTGGTCTCGCAGGTGCTGCACTTCACGCGGGAAATCAACGCGCATCCGGCGCGGTGCGATGTGGTGGGGATCGTACAAGACGCGATTGATCTGGCACGGGGGAGAAGCCACGGCAAAGTCGTGGGCTTTGAGATCGAACTTCCGGAGGCACTGGAGCGGGAGATCGATTCAAGACTGTTTTCACAGTGCGTTTTGAACCTGGTGCTCAACGCGGTTGAAGCATTGGGATCGGAAGGGACCGTGCGCGTGAAGTTGGCGCCGGTCGGCGAGGGCAAGTTGTCGCTCGTGATCGAAGATAACGGTCCGGGGATCGCGCCCGAGGCGCTCGACCGGATTTTCAACCCGTTTTTTACGACCAAGGACGAGGGAACGGGATTGGGATTGTCGATCGTCCACCGGATTGTCGAAGCGCACGGCGGGACGATCTCGGCGTCGAATCGGACTGAAGGCGGGGCGCGGTTTGAAGTAAGACTTTGAAGAAGGAGCCAAGGATGGCCCGGATTTTGATTTGCGATGATCAGGAATTGATGCGGGATTCGCTGGCGAGTTTGCTGGCGCGCGAAGGCCACACCGTCGTCGCGGCGGGGGACGGGCCGCAGGCGTTGCAGCGGATTGGCGCGGGGAAGGTGGATCTGCTGATCACCGACCTGAAGATGCCCAAGATGACCGGCATGGAACTGCTCGCCGAAGCCAAAAAATTGCAGCCGGACATGCCCGTTGTCCTGATGACCGCGTTCGCCACCGTGCAGACCGCCGTCGAGGCGATGAAGCTGGGGGCGTATGACTACATCCAGAAGCCGTTCGAAGGCGATGAGATCAAGATGCTCGTCGATCGCACGCTCGAACACAGCCGCCTGAAGACCGAAAACGCCGCGCTCAAGAGCGCCGTCCAGGACGCCAACCAACCCCGCCCCCTGATCGGCATGGCCGGGGGGATGGACCAGATCAAGCAGAAGATCGAGCTGGTCGCCAAATCGTCGGTCACCGTGCTTGTGCGCGGCGAGAGCGGTACGGGTAAGGAAGTGGTCGCCCGGGCGATCCACGCCGCTTCCGAACGGCGTGATCGTCCGCTGCTGGCGGTGAATTGTGCGGCGCTGTCGGAAAACCTGCTCGAATCCGAACTCTTCGGGCACGAGAAGGGTGCCTTCACCGGCGCGGACAAAGTCCGTCGCGGCCGATTCGAACTCGCTGATGGCGGCACGCTCCTGCTGGATGAAATCAGCGAGATCGCGCCGGGATTGCAGGCGAAGCTCCTCCGCGTGCTCCAGGAAAGCTCGTTCGAGCGCGTCGGCAGCAGTACGACGCAGTTGGTCGATGTCCGCGTCATCGCCACCACCAATCGCGATCTGGAAGACGAAGTCCTCGAAGGCCGATTCCGCCAGGACCTTTTCTACCGCCTCAACGTCGTCCCGATCGATCTCCCGCCCTTGCGCGAGCGGGCGGATGACATCCCGGAACTGCTGCGCCACATGCTGCACCGGATTGCCCGGCGGGATCAGCAGGCGTTCAAGCACATCGAGCCTGAAGCCGTCCGTTTGCTCCAGCGGTACCCCTGGCCGGGCAACGTGCGGGAGTTGCAGAATATTGTCGAGCGGGCGGTGATCTTGGAGACCGATCCGGGCGTCATCCGCGCCGAGACGATCAGCCCCTGGCTCCGCCTGCCCACCCAGAACCCCGTCGCCGCCGCGCAGGATCTGGCGGGTAAGCCGCTGGCGGATATCGAGCGCCAAGTCATCATCTCCACCCTCGAACGCTTCCGCGGCCACCGCGTCAAAACCGCCACCGCGCTCGGCATCGGCGTCCGAACGCTGGGGATGAAGCTGAAAAAATGGAAAGAAGATGCGGATCTGGTGGAAGTAGGCGCATAGGTTGCGCGTTGAGGCGCAAGAATGGCGTGAGTTGTGAGTCGTAGGTCGTGGGTCGAGATGCATTTTTTAACGACTCACGACCCACGACCCACGACCCACGAGTTTGGCACGACCTTTGTAAGGAGCAGTACAGATGTTCATCGATCGCCTGATGAATCAAGGCAACGCACCATTGCTGGAGCAGATGGTGAAGTTCACGCAGGCCCGGCATCGGCTGATCGCCGAGAACATCGTGAACGCTTCGACGCCGAACTATCGAACGAAGGACATTTCGATCGAGAAGTTCCAGGCGCAGTTGCGGGAACGCGTGGAAAAGCGTTCTCAGTCCACCCCCGGGAGCGTGGGGTTCAACGATATCTCGACGGAGGTCGAGGACCCGAAGCGAAACATCCTGTTTCACGACCGCAACAACCGGTCGATGGAACAGATCATGTCAGATCAGTCGCAGAACGCACTGCTGCACAATCTGATGACCGAGCTGCTTCGGAAACAGTTCGACAGCGTGCAGAATGCACTCAAGGAACGGGTGTCTTAGGAAATGTCGAATGTCGAATGACGAATGTCGAATGCGAAATCGGCAATCGCCACTCGGAAATCGGCAATCAGAAGCGGAGCTTCTATGTTTGACGTGCTGCAAATGGGAGCGACCGGATTGCGGGCGCAACGGACCAGGATGGATACCGTTGCCAGCAACGTCCTCAACATCAATACCACGCGCAACGAGAAGGGCGAAGCCGCTCCTTTCCGTCGTCGAATGGCGATCTTCCAGGCCGGAGCGGGCAGGGGATCGAACAAACCGGGCGTACACGTGAAGGAGATCCGTCTCGACCCGTCCCCGTTCAACGAACGCTTCGACCCCGGCCATCCCGACGCGGACGCCAAGGGCATCGTCAAATACCCGAACATCGACATGGCCACCGAAATGGTCAACATGCTCGAAGCGTCCCGTGCGTATGAAGCCACCGTCAGTATGATGGAAACGTCGAAAGCAATGTATAACTCAACCCTGCGTCTGATCGCATGAAAAGTTGCCAGTAAATAGTTGCCAGTTGCCAGTTGGCAGTAAAGGCATTTCTGGCAACTCGTAACTGGCAACCGGCAACTACCGTATGAAGCCAACGTCAGTAAGATGGAAATGTCTAGAGCGATGTTTGGTTCGACACTGAGATTGATAGCCTAAGCAGAAGTCGCCAGTAAATAGTTGCCAGTTGGCAGTAAAGGCATTTCTGGCAACTCGTAACTGGCAACTGGCAACTACCGTATGATCAACACCCTCCCCACCCTCAACATCAACACGCCCGCAACGGGGGGTTCGATGCCCGTGCCGTCGATCGGCGGGGGGGAAGCGCCCAAGACCAGTTTCGCCGATGTGCTCAAGTCGCAGATCGACGACGTCGCCAGGCTCCAGCAGGACGCCAGCCAGGCCGTCCGCAACCTCGCCACCGGCGGCACCGACGACGTCACCGGCGTCTTTGTCGCCATGGAAAAGTCCGAAACCGCCTTCAAAACCCTCCTCGCCATCCGCTCCAAACTCCTCGACGCCTACGAAGAGATCAAAAACCTCCCGATCTAATCCCGCCGCCCGACCTGTGGCACCGGCGTACACCCCTTCCGTCCGTCCGCCGAACGTCCCGAAGCACGAATGGCCGAATCGAGTGTGCTACATTTGCTACATCGTCCGCCCCGACCTCAACCATGCCCGGCAAACGACTTACGGCCATCGAGCGCCAAAAACCGATGTAGCGCGCTACATGCACCTCAGGCGACCCAGAGCTTGATTCACATGTCAAAGAACGCGTGCGGACCCTCCATTTAGACCCCCCGCGCTGCGCATTTGTCACGACAAACGCGCAGCGCCGAGCGATTTTTTCTGAAAAAAAATCCACACGCGACTCCCCCATCCCCGCCGCCACGCTCCCCACCCCACCATCCGCCACCCCAGCTCCCGCCGCTCGACAAAACGAGTCCGACTCGCAAATCCCAATGGGGAATAAAGTGGACCTGTCCCGCTCGGACTTCCTCGATCAGTGCCGCATGAATCGGTGCGATGAATCGCACCCTACAAAACTGTCCCGTTGTGGTTCCCCCGTCTTGCGGCGGTTCAGTTCAGCGCTTCCGCGTGATGCGGAGGCTGTACCATTGCGAGCCGTCCTGGTTGTCCGAGATCGTGATAACGAACTCGCCGTCGGCGACCTCGCTGGTGCTCGTCTTCTTCGCGCTGCTGCTACTGTACCGGGTCGTGCCGAATCGGCCGGTGAGCCTCCGCGAGGTTTGGCCGGGCGCGCTGGTGGCGACTGTCCTGTGGGGCATCCTCC
>JBBQQZ010000155.1:0-8613 GCA_038215325.1 Tepidisphaerales bacterium
CGTCGTTCAAGCCGCCGGTGCCGATCCACAGCATCAACCCGCCGCCAGGCGAGCGATCGAGCGGGCACTCGAGGACCTCACCCAACAGGCCCGGTGGACGATCCACATCCACTGGCGAACCCCACCAACCCAGAGATTCCCATGACACAAACCGACACCACCCAACCAACGGCAGCAAAAGCATTCCCCCTCGGCCAGATCGTCGCCACCCCCGGCGCGCTCGCCGCGTTCGAACGCAATGGCCAACAACCCATCGAGTTCCTCCACCGCCACGCAGCTGGCGACTGGGGCGAAGTCTGCGAAGAAGACAAGCGCGCCAACGACCACGCGGTCACCCACGGCCAGCGTCTTCTATCCGCCTACATCCTCGCTGACGGAACCAAGATGTGGGTTATCACGGAACGAGACCGCAGTACAACCACATTGATTCGGCCGGAGGACTACTGATGAATCAAGCTCAAACCTCGAAAGAGAAACCACGGCGGCAAGAAAGTGATCGTCCCAGCGATGATCAAGAGCAGGTACTGGAACTTGCTCGCGCGCTGGGTCGCGTGATCGGAAGGGCGCTCCAGACGGACAGCGGCAATGACACTCCCAGTCCGCCGTCGGCAACAGCGAAAGTATCCGCTAATTCAACGAACCGAAAAACGCGGTATACTTAAGGAGTGACCATTCCAGACGACCCGGCTGAAGTATCCGCCAGCATCGAAGCGGACTTGGAAGTCCTTCCAATGTCGGGGCACAAACCGGTATTGCATGTCCCGATCTCGCTTTATCACGCAATCACGCAGATGCGAAGACGGCAGATTCTGACTGTACGTCTGGACGTGCCGGTTCAAGAGAATCCCCCGAGAATCAATTTGCCGCAGCTGGATCTTGCCAAATATGTGGACCGAACGGAGCGATATGCATTGCCTGCTCAAGTCGCTAGCGGCTTACGCCACAGCGTGTTGAAGAGTGACGCCGAATCGAACGAACTTGAGTTTTCAAACTTTTGCGAAAAACACCATGTGATGGGTGTGGGCCCGGGTTATCTGATTCCGTTAGGGGTCTTTGATAAGCCGAAAACAGAGCTGTCGCGCGAGATGTTTGATCGACTTGGCTGGAGCCGAGAGGTTAGCTATGACCAAGCTGTATCGGATATTCGCGGCGCGTCGTCAGTTCTCGATACGCATCGTCACCGCATGTTGGCCTACACGGGCTACTTGCTGACCTACGCCCAGTTTAGGACGGAATTGGCGCAAGTCAGACAGTTCCGCCGTCGTCTCGCGCGCGGGCTTGGAGCTGACGCGCCGTCGCGGATATTCGACGCGTCAAGCGCCCATGACGGCAGCATGCTTACCTCGTTCCTGGTGCGGTGGCGGCTTTCAGGGATGTCGTCATGGCGAATCCCGCAGGTTCAGGGGCCGAACGAGACCGACATTCCAATGCCTTCGGCCGCAGTCGGAAGCCAAGTCCTCACAATCGGAGCATCTCCCTCAACCGTACGGTCAACGACTCGGGAGCGTGCTCGCGCCGCGAAGGCACCAGCGGCCCCAGTTCCGCCGCACTTGAGACCTTGGCACGACGTTCTAAACCGCCGGCAAACTCGGCTGCAGAATCTGGGAGTCGATCAATTTGCCCACGTCGCGCGGATTTATGTGTGGTATCGGTTGTGCCTGTGCGCTCGATACCGGGATCGCCTTAAGGGGAATCTTCAGCATATTGACGCGGCGTTTGCTGAGGCACTGTCAGTAGAGCTTCAAACAGCATCAATGCTGCGGCAGAAAATGGCTACGTTGATGCATACCCAATGATTGCGCGCAATCCCGGGGTGGGCGCGCAAGCGGATCAAACTTTAGATTGTCGTAAGGGTCATGTGGCCCCGAGCGACAAATGTCCGATTCCGCGAAAGATCCTCGCAACCACGCACTTGACCGCACCCATGTGGGGTCCGGATCTCTGACGATGTCGGAGATCACCGCCGCCTTCGGCGGTTCCGAAGGTGATCAGGCATTCCCCCCGATCCTGACCGAGCCGCAGGCCGCATCGCTGCTCCATGTTCCCATCAAAACACTTCGGAATTGGCGTTCAGCCGACAGGCTCACCGGCGTATGGGCAAAGCCGGGTAGGCACGTCATCTATTGGCGTGACCGGCTGGTTGCCTGGGCGTTCGCGGATTCCACTACAGATTGGCAACCCTAATGAAGACGAAAGAGGAAATATTTACCGTAGGCGGTGATATTCGCGTTAGACCCAGGGGCGTCCGCGGCGTTTACACCGCTGACTTTCAGGAAAAAGGCAAACACCGTCGCCGTTCGCTCGGCACACGGAACCGCCGCGAAGCAGAAAAACGCGCGTGGCGCCTCTACGAGCACCTGCAACAGAAAATCGTAATGCCGGAATCAGAGATCAGCGAGACCGGCTTCGATGCCGGGGTCACCATGTACGTGGACTACCTTCGAGCGGAAGGTCGTTCGCCGAAGACGCTCGGCAAATACCAGCAGGAGCTAACCCGATGCTTCAACTACATGACGACCGAGCGTCGCATGGCTTCGCCAGGCGACATCTCCCCGTCCGACTTTGATCTGTATCGTCGATATCTCATCGAAGAACATCATCTGGAACCCTATACGATTTACAACCTATCGATCATTGTCAAGCAATGTTTGGCTTACCTTGAAAGCCGTCACCTGATCAAAACCAATCGGCTCAAGGAGGTGGTGGTCCGCAAACCGCGCCGTCGACGCCACCCCGCAGCGACGCCCGACCAGGTTGCCGCGATCCTGGCGAAGGTGGACCGGGAGGTGCTGCCGATTGTGAAGGTATTGTCGTTTACCGGGATGCGCCTCGGCGAAGCGGCCATGCTTCATGCCGAACATGTCGATCTGAAACGGGACATGATTCGTCTGTTCCCGATCGGCCAGCTGCGCCTCAAAACCGAATCCGCCCAGCGGGAAATCCCGTTGCACCCGGTCGTGCGGCGTGTCCTGGTGGGGGCAATGGGCGATCGAAAACGCGGGCTGGTCTTCCGCAACAGCTTTGGCCGCCCGATCA
The DNA here is from genome assembly GCA_038215325.1 of Tepidisphaerales bacterium. Lineage (GTDB taxonomy): Bacteria > Planctomycetota > Phycisphaerae > Tepidisphaerales > Tepidisphaeraceae > BPJO01. The sequence goes on from JBBQQZ010000155.1 coordinate 3,037, forward strand.
ACCCTCGCACCGTGAACGTAAAGTTTATCGAGGCCGCGGACTCTCTTGGGATGGTGGTTGGTCGCAGGAACGTTGGGCTCACGGTTCACGCCCTTCGTCGATTCTTCAAAACCACCTGCTACGACGCTGGTACCCCCAAACCGCTGATCGATCGCTGGCTGGGGCATGCGGACGACGGCATGGATGGTTTCTACTACGACACTAACAAAAGCAACTACTGGATGTCCTGTTTGCCGTTCAACGACATTGCCGGGGAAGGTGCCACCAGCGGTGGGGAGGGCAAAGAGTCCGCATGACAGTCAAACTCTTTGTCGCCCCCGCACGCGTCTCGTGAAGTGCGGGCGATCAATTCATCAGTCGCATTCGGTAGACGATCGGAAGTCAGCGGCCCGCGTGGATCATTTGATCGTCGGATCGATCAGACCCCACGTCAATGGCGGACGGGAAGCCACGCTACATCGAAACGAAGCGGGCAGAATAGATCACCAAGATAGTTAAGCGGTCATCGACGACATATCCAACGCGTTGATGCCAGAAAGTTGAAGATCATGAATACAACTCCACTTGCACAAATCAAAAGTCCGGACGGCGTCGCGGTCGTCCTTCTCATTGGTCGGGTGTCGACCCCCCAACAGGACATCGACAACATCCAAGCTAGTTATCGCTACCTGAAGCCGGTGGTCGAGCAGCTCGTCCCGGGCAGGAAGGAAATCATAGAGTACGGTGACCAGGGAAGCGGTATGTCACTGGACCGCGATGAAATGAATGCGGCTGAGGCGAAGATCGCGTCGGGGGTCGTAGACGCCGTGTTCATCGAAGATCTCAGTCGCGCTTATCGCGAACCGTCACAGATTCAGCAGTTTCTGTACCGTTGCATCGAGAAGGAAACGCGGGTTGTATGCCCCGGTGACAATCTGGATACCTCGGATGAAAACTGGTATCAGACAGCCTTGTTCGCAGGTGTGCGACACGGAATGCACATCCCCGACACGGTGCGCCGCGTCCGACGGACCGCCACGCACTCGTTTGACCGAGGCGGCATGGTCATCCGTCATCGCTACGGTTGTCGACGGCTTTCGAAGGAACAAGCCGAGAGCGGCAAGTTGGGACCAAAAGGCCTGAAGCTCGACAAGGACCCCGCGGCCGCGCCGGTGATCCTGGAACTGCGCCGACTCGTGCTGGAGGAACGGAGGGGAGGTGCCTATCTCGCCCGATACCTGCACCGTAAGGGCATTCGCAACTGCAATTCTCGTGATGGCCGCTGGACTTCCGCAACGGTGCTTGCGCTCCTGCGCGATCCGATCCTGTACGGTGTGCGTCGTTTTCGCTCGGTCCTCCACGAACGCAATATGCTCACTGGACGGCATGTCCGCCTGAAGAACAAGGAACCGTTGACCAAGATGTGGCCCGAACTCGCGCTCATGACTGAGGCAGAGTGGACCGAGATGAACCTCGTCCTCAATGAGATCTGTATCGAGAGTGGCCCGGGCGGTGGTCGCGATCTGAGTAAGCGTCGTGGAGTGCCGCGTGCTAATGCGGTTTTTCCTTTCCAGCATGCCACGTGCGGCATCTGCGGGAGTGCAATGATCGATAGCAGCAAACGTATGATGAAATGCCGCAAGTGCTTGCCGCGGGAGGGACGGATATGCTGGAGCCGAGTGGTTGTCAGCATCGATCGCCTCGTCAGCGACGTGATCGGCGGTGTGATCGACTTGGTCAAAGATTCACCCATAGCGATGGAGACCTTGGTCGCCACGGTACAGAAGACGATCAGTGAGCATCGCCGCTCCGGCGAAAGCCAAGTCGAAGTACACCGTCGGCGTGCCGACAAGCTGTCGACACGTTGCCGGAAGCTGGCAACAGCGATCGCCGCCATGGACGACGATGATGACGATACTTCTGACACTCTCAGCGAGAGCGACAATGAATTAGTTAAACAGCTAAAGACTATGCAAAACGAACGGCGGGAACAGTTGCGACTGCTGAAGATCGCCGAAAATGATGCTGCAACTGCTGATGCAACACCGTTGGACGCTGAACACGTTCTGAACGATCTACCGGGGCTTCTGACGCGGCTGGCAACGTCGTCTTTCGAGGTCGCCGATTTCCTCCGTCGGATCATCCCGACATTGAAAGTTGTTCCAATTCAGGCAATCGACAGCGATCAGGTTCATCCACGGTTGGAGGTCATCATCGACCTGTCGATACTGACTGGCGGTGATCCGAATCCACGGCCTTTCGTTTACGACTGCTTTGATGCCGCGGTCCACTATCAACGCCGCAACGATGTGATCCACAAACGGGATCAACTGATCGCGGAGGGCAGGAAAGCCTCCCTCAACAAAATCGCCGCCGCACTTGGGATCGGTCGAATGACTGTTCGTCGCACACTGCAGCTCGATCAAAGGATGCGCGACCTGGGTCTTAGCGAGCCTTTCAAAGTGTTAACGACGGCACCAACATCGGCCTCTCGTTGGCGTAACGAAACCGACCGCGAAGACCTAGGTAAGGACGAGATTCGGAGGACTGACAATGCTGCTTGAGCATACACGTTCTTGGTCGAAGCGAAGGTCTCGCGGTTCGGTGGCTTATACCATTGAAACGCGAGAGCCTTTTCTTTACATATTGGCCGGTTTCGGCCTACTATTCAACTCTCGTGGGAAGGGGCGCGGAAAATGCCCGCACTGGATAGCAGGTTTGTCGGTCTGGTTGCATTGTGCGGCCGGGCTCGGACAAACCGAGGATGCTTACGGTGCTGGATTATCTTGAGATTCGGAAGGCTCACGCGTCGGGCGAATCGATGCGTTCGATCGCTCGGCGGCTGGGTCATTGTCAGAAGTCGGTGCGTCGGGCGATCCGTTCGGGGACGGGCGAGCCGCCGCCGTACACGCGGGGCAGGCCGGTCGGTTATTCCAAGATGGGCCGTGAGGCGGCCGAGAAGGACGAGGGCTATGAATCGTACCTGCTCAAGCTCACCGAACTGGAAGTGAACCAGCGTGGGGCCAACGCGGTCACCGCCCGGATCAAGAACGCCTCGTTCCCGGTGCTGAAGGATCTGGAGACGTTCGACTTCACGTTCACGCCGCAGATCAGCAAACAGAAGGTGCTTGAACTGTCACGGTGCGAGTGGATCGAGCAGAAGAGCAACCTGTGCTGCGTCGGCAACAGCGGGACCTGAAAAACGAATGTGGCAATCGCACTGGGCCAGGCGGCGTGTCGCGTCGGTCGTCGGGTGAAGTTCTATACGGCTCAGGCGCTGGTGAACCAACTGGAGGAGGCCCAGAAGAACTACCGGCTGGAACGGATGCTGACGATGCTGGGCAGGATCGAGTTGCTGATCGTGGGCGAGCTGGGCTACATCAGATTCAGCCGCAGCGGCGCGGAACTTCTGTTCCAGGTGTTCGTCGATCGATACGAACGCGGCAGCATCCTGATCACCAGCAACCTGCCGTTCGGCGAATGGGGCAGCATCTTCCAGGGCGACCGCATGACTGCGGCGCTGCTGGACCGATTGACCCACCGCTGCACGGTCTTCGAGATGAACGGCGAGAGCTACCGGTTCCGGGAATCGACGAAGTCCGCCAAGCCCGTAAAGGAGAAGAAAAAGCAGGAAGGCTGACGCGAGCGAGGCGCTGATTTGCCGTCACAGAAAAGACGGCTATTTTAATGTCCCCGGTGCGGGTGAATCGCGCGCCCCCGTGCGGGTGTTTTCCGGTTCTTCCGCACATTTGATGATGATCGTTCGTAACCGCCCGGCACCGCATTTCGGCATCCGCTCATGGGCCACTGGCGAGCACACGAATCCGTAGCAGGTCGAACTTCGCTCGGCCGAACATCTTGCGTTTAATCATCTTCAAGCGGTTTACATGTCCCTCCGTTCTGCCGTTGCTGAATGGGTACTCCACCGCAGCCGATACTTCCGGCCAATCATGTGTAATGCCGGTCGCGAACGATACGATCTCCTTGGGCACTTTCTCGCTGGTCGTCGCCCGTATCACCCACCGCTTCAGGCAATCGAGATCGCGTGACGCAAGAGCCTCGCCGAAGTCGCGCGTGAGACCGGCAGCGATCGACACCGGTTCGCACACCTGCTCCAGAAGTTCCGTAAGTCCGGACTCCTCCGGTTGCCGTGGTAATTCGGGTCGTGCCAACAGCCATGCCAGCCGGTTTGAGCTGGGTCGTATCATCGGTGCGACCACACCGCGGATGGGCCGCGGACCACTGACGTGAGCACGCTCTTTCGCCGTGCGCCACGGGGTCACACAACGACGCACGGCGTAGGGTGATCCTTTGAAGCCTTCGCCACGGATCAGGTGCCACAGATGCTTCGCGTTTCGGTGACCTTCCGCCCACAACGCCTTGAGGCGTGGGACGAACGGATCGACAAGGTGGGTTCGCCTCGCCTTCGCACGCTCGGGAAAGCTCCCCCCTCTGAGGAACCGAACCACCGTACGGGGGTCGATCTTCAGTTGTCGCATGATCGCGCGTTGCCCGTGACCCTGCCGGCGAAGTTCCGTCACCCGTTCGTACCGCTCCAAGCGACGAGCACGTCGGGCCGCTGACAAGTCGGCCTCACGTTGTCTGCACGGCGACAACACCTGCTGAGATGACGCAGAATCCGTCGCCGATATTGGGTCGTTCGTAATCGGGATGGGTGACGCAGTTGGCAACTGCTCATCCCATATACGCCGTGCCACCCCCGTCACGTCGCTGTGGTGCCGGTCGAGGACTCGTACCAGTGCTTCTCGCGCATTGGCCAGAAGATGCCAGCGAGCCGCGATCTGGATGGCATCCGGTGCACCAGTGGCCACTGCTGCAGCGTAGCCCGCAGAGCGGTCTCGCGTGACGATCGTCGGCGTAACATCACGGCTTGAGAGCCATGCCGCGGTGGTGGCAGAGTCGCGATCGGGCAAGAGATCAACGGAACGGCCGCTGTCAAGGTCCTCGATAATCGTGCCGTACTTGAGTCCGCGACGGAACGCGAAGTCGTCGATGCCGGTGTGAGTGGAGTTGCTGTTGGTAGGTAGCGGTATCCGTCGCAGGCGACGAAGGATCGTGTCGCCGCTGGTGTGGAAGCCAAGCCGCCTCCCGAGCCGACGCCCAGGTTCGCCGCCGCACTCGAGTCCGATCCATGCCAAAGACGCATCGAGTCGTCGCGTACATCAACCGTGCCTCGCTGCGAGCTCTGGAATCTGCTCGCAGAAAATGCGGCGACGGCAGTCGCCATTGTCACAGAAGAATCGCCGCGCGGTGTGGCTGATGCTCAGGGGCGTGCCACGCCAGGGCAGATCACGAATTGTCCGCACATAACGGCTGTGGATCTTTCCTGATGCGACCCCGCATTCAGGACATGCGGAAGATGAGTGAACGCCATGGAGGCGTATATCAATCAAGCCCGGCTCGATCTGAGTCTATAGCACCGTTACAGACTAATTGCAGCAGTTTCTGTGCGCTTCGTGCCGATATCAGTGTTGGCTTAAGCACGGAGGCTGAACCATGCCCGGTCCTGGAACGTACTTGCCGGACGCCACGGAAGGCGTCGGCCGCGTCGAAGATTTGCCTGCTCCACGCGTCGTT
>JBBQQZ010000156.1:0-8570 GCA_038215325.1 Tepidisphaerales bacterium
GCGAGAATCAGGTACTGACTGGCACGCGGGCCGGCACCCCAGGCGACGAATTCGTCGATAAAGTCCGGCAGCTTCGTGCCGACCTCGCCCTTGCGAGTCAGTCTTGTGAACTGCAACGCGTACCGGATCACGTGGTCGGCCACGGGCACCTTGCGGACGATCTCCTGAAGCTGCATCACCTCTTCGCCTGAAAGAATGTGCTGAAGTTCGATCTTGCGGTTCATCGTCGTCAGGCGAACGATCTGGAACTCTTCATCCTCGCTCGGGTAGCCGACGTGGATGTTGAACATGAAACGGTCGAGCTGGGCTTCGGGCAGCGGATACGTGCCTTCCTGCTCGATCGGGTTCTGCGTCGCCAGCACGAAGAACGGCTGCGGCAACCGGTGCAGCTTGCCGCCGGCGGTGACCTGGTGCTCCTGCATCGCTTCGAGCAGCGCGGCCTGCGTCTTGGGCGGCGTGCGGTTGATTTCGTCGGCGAGGATGACATTGCTGAAAATCGGCCCGCGGACGAACCGCAACGCCCGGCTGCCCGTGCTTTTGTCTTCCTCGATCACTTCCGTGCCGGTGATGTCCGAAGGCATGAGATCGGGCGTGAACTGGATTCGGTTGAACGACAGCCCAAGCGTTTTGGCGAGTGTGCTGATGAGCAGCGTCTTGGCGAGCCCCGGCACGCCGACCAAGAGCGCGTGGCCGCGACAGAACAGCGCGATCAGCAGCTCTTCTATCACCGCTTCCTGCCCGACGATGACCTTGCCGAGCTCGGCTTTCATGTCGTGGTAGGCCTTCTGGAGTCGCTCAACACTGGCTAATTCATCAGCGGCAAGATCCGTTTGCTGGGGCGCGACGAGGCCGATCTTCTGTTCCATAAAATCTGACTCCACTCTAGGCCATTGGGTGCTTCACAGGCTGAACACGCGTGGCGCATCATGCTACCATGTGCGCGATGATCGTACCAACCATTTGACGCACCGGCGGTTACGAAGTTTCATCACAATTATGCCCGAGCTGCCTGAAGTTCAGACCGTCGTCGATACGCTCGCGCCACTGGCGGTGGGACGCCAGATCCTGCGCGGCTTGCACGTTCGAAACGACATGCTGAAACCGGGCGGAATTGATTTGTTTTCGCTTCTGAAAGACCGGTCTGTGGCGTCAATCCATCGCCGCGCCAAGCGAATCGTATTTACGCTGGACGATCGCGCGCGGTTTTACATCCACCTGGGCATGACCGGGCAACTAACGCTCGATCCGTATGACGCACCGATTAAAACGCACACGCACCTGATCCTACAGCTCGAAGGCGGCCGGCAGATCCGGTTCGTCGATCCGAGGCGGTTCGGCGCGATCGTATGGATGGGGCTGGATGAACACACCCACGTCGGCCCCGAACCGCTGGCGCTGCGGCCGGACCGGCTGGGCCGATTGCTGGCGAAAACATCTCGGGCGATCAAGACGGCGCTGCTCGACCAGACATTGATCGCCGGCATCGGCAATATCTACGCGGACGAGGCGCTCTTCATCGCCGGCGTGCGTCCGACGACACGGGCGTGCGAATTAAAACCCGATGACATTCTACGGCTGAACCGCGCGATCAAGCTCGTCCTCCGGCGCGCGATTCGGGCTGGCGGGAGCAGCATTCGGGATTATGTGGATGCGAACGGGGCGCGGGGCAGCTTCCAGGAGCGGCATCGCGTGTATGGCCGGGAAGGCAAACCGTGCGCGAACTGCAAAACGCCTATCCAGCGGATCGTGCTTGGCGGAAGATCAACGCACTTCTGCCCGACGTGCCAGGCAGGGTAGTGCGGCGCATCTAATACGGTTCGTGCGTGAACCCCGCGCTCAGAACGCGGTGTAGCTGCGACGCCTGCGTCGCCCATTTCTGCGTACGTGAGCAACAAATGGGCGACGCAGGCGTCGCAGCTACAGGCGCGTGGTTCACCCACGATCCGTATAAATGAGTGTGCTGGAGGCCTCGGCTCTCGTACTCAAAGCCGTGGTAGGCGAGGAATAGTGCGAAGGCCTCATATTTTCAGGCCGTGGCACCGGCCATTTTATGTTGTTCGCGAGACGATGCGAGCGCTACTCGGCGCTGCCCGAAGCCATCGCGACCGGCTGGGCGGCCTCGGAATTCGCGTGAAGAACCGTCACGAACATCGCGATATTGATGCCCGTCGCCAGCACCAGAGCAATCAGGCTGATCCAGCGCGGCCAGGCGCGGGTCTTGAGATTCGCCGCCAGCGCGATCGCCGCGAGGATGACGCCCACCACCGGCGTCCAGCAGAGCAGCATGCTCGCAAGCGCCAGAACTCTTCGTGGGAACAGGACATACGCGCGAACATGCTCGTTGACCGTCATCGGCGACGCACCCGCCAAGTCCTCGGCGGCGCAGTCGGCAGAGAGTTCGGTCTGGCATTGGGCACACCGGACCCAGTGGCTTTGCCAGCCCCAGCGAGGGATGCGACTGGAGACACTGATCGTCTCGCGCAGGTCGTACGCCGTCCCTCGAGACTGACAGTGGCATTGGGGACAGTCGAAAACGACGGTCACACGATGCTCTTCAATACGGGGAAGAGAAGTCGTCATGGGCAATCAGTGGGCGGGACAGGTGCCCGAATCAGCCAGCAGCCCGCCCGTGGGTCCGGCCAAGATTCCTCCGCAGGAATTGAAGACGCTCGGTATCGTCCCCTCGATCAAGCCCGATATCAAGCGGAGCACCCCTTATTCAACAGCCGAAAGGGGTCCAGATCGACCTGAACCTCGGACAGGCTGCCTCGCGTCCCATAACACGCAAAGCGCATATCCCCCGCCCAGAACTCAATTTGCGACCGATCTTATGCCGATAACGACAGCAGGTCACTGGCTGTTTTCAGGTCTGACGCGTATGAACGGCAACCCGGCACAAAATTACCTCAGAACCAAGGTTCTCACCGCCACACCTGAGCAACTTCAGCTCATGCTGTACGACGGTGCAATTCGTTTCGGCGAACAGGCCCGGGCAGCTTTGGACGATAAAAAGTTCGAGCAGAGCTTCGAGTTGCTCAGCAAAGCGCAGCGGATCATCGTCGAACTCCAGTGTACGCTGAAACACGACGTCTCCCCCGACCTCTGCGGCAAGCTGGCCGCGCTGTACAACTTCGTCTACCGCAAGCTCGTCGACGCCAACATCCAGCACGTCGTCGAACCTCTCGACGAAGCCCTCGGCATCCTCCGCTACCAGCGCGAAACCTGGAGCATGCTGCTCCAGCAACTCGCCCAATCCAAAGCCGCGGTCATGGCCCGCAAACTCGACATGCCCGCGCCCAGCGCGAGCATGGAGGCGAGCATCAGTTTGCAGGGATAGCACTCCCCCGATTTCATCTTGACTTCCCCCTCCGCTGTAGGGTAGTTTGGGCACATTGAACTGCGCCTTCATCCACCTTCCCGGATTCGTTCGCGATTGCGAGCGTATGCGATGGACGGATGACGACTTGAGGGCACTTGAGCATCTGATTGGCGAAAACCCGGAGTTGGGAAGTCTCATCGCCGGCTCAGGCGGGTTGCGGAAAATTCGATTCGCACCTCCCTCCTGGAATACCGGAAAGAGCGGCGCAACGCGTGTTTGCTACGCTTGGTACACCCGCTCCAAGCATATATATACCGTCGCAGCGTACCCGAAGAACGAGACGGAGAATTTGTCTGCGGCACAACGCTCAGAAGCGCAGCGCCTTCTCGATGCGATCGCGAAACTGGAGAACCAACGATGAAAGGCAAGTCTCGTAAAATTCCGCCGCCCCGTGAACCGCTGGGGCAGCGGATCATCGCAGGATTGCGAGAGCTCGAAGCCGTCCTCAAATCAGGCGAGCCGCTCGAAAAGCACTTCACCGTGCGGACGATCGAGATCCCGGATCCCGATACGTTCGACGCCAAGCGCGTCGAGCGTCTCATCAAGCAGCTCGGCATGAGTCAGGCGGTCTTCGCGGGGTTCATCGGGGTATCGGTCAAACTCGTGGAAGCGTGGCTTGCAGGCTCGCGAGAGCCGTCGCTGCTCGCCCGCAGGCTGCTGGCATTGATCGAACACGACCCCAAAGCGTTTCTGAAGTCCATCCGCGCTTCGGCGGCATGATCAGTCGGCCATTTGATAGAACCGCCGCGTGTTGGCGGCCGTCATCGCGTCGGCTTCGTGGATCAGCAGCCCCTTGACCGTCGCCACCGCCTGCAGCGTGTGCTTTACAAATGCCGGTTCGCACACTTTTTTGCCGCGTAGCGGCTCGGGCGAAAGGTACGGGCCGTCGGTCTCGATCAGCAGGCGGTCGTCCGGCGTGTTCTTGACGATCTCGCGAAGCAGGTCGTTCTTTTTGAACGTGATCGGGCCGGTGAACCCCAGCAGGTAGCCAGCGTCAAGAATGCTCGTCGCCTCGTCAGGCGTGCCCGTGAAGCAGTGGAACACGCACCGCACCTGCGGGAAGTTGCGGAGCACCGACAGCGTGTCCGCGACGGCGTTGCGAGAGTGGATCACGACCGGCTTCGATAATTCGGTCGCCAGCTGCAACTGCGCCTCAAAGATCGTCTGCTGCTTGGCCTGCGGCACTTTGTCCCAGAAATAGTCGAGCCCCATCTCCCCCAGCGCGACCACTGACGGGTGTTTCGCGAGGTTCCGCAAGCGTCCCATCGCGTCGAGATCGAAGTTGCCGGATTCATTCGGATGGATGCCGATTGCGCACTTCACCATCGCGTGCGCCTCGCACACTCCGATGGCGGCGGCAGCGTCGTCGGGGTCGGTGCCGATAGTGACGATCCGCGTCACCCCCGCCGCCCGGGCGCGCTCAAGCACGCCGTCGAGTTGTTCGAAGAGGCGAGGGTCGGTGAGATGGCAGTGGGAGTCAATCACGAATGTCGAATGGCGAATGCCGAATGTCGAATGTCGCGTTCCATTCGACATTCGGCATTCGCCATTCGACATTTCCTAAAAGGTCGCCTCAAACGCGTTCTGGTAATGCTGGATCATCGGCTCGCGACCCTCGGGCCAGACGATCGCGATCACGTCGAACCGCGCCGGCGGCTGGGGGAAGCCGAATCGGTTGAGATAGGTCGAGGCGGCCTTGGTAATCTGGTGCTGCTTTTCCAGGTTCACTTGGTCCTCGGGGCGCGGTTCGCTGTCGGTGCGCGTCTTAACTTCGACGAACACCAGCACACGCCCGTCCCGCGCGACGATGTCGATCTCGCCGACCTTGGTGTTGTAGTTGCGCTGGAGGATCTTGTACCCGAGCGACGTCAGGAACTTCGCCGCCACGTTCTCCCCACGCTCGCCCAGACGATCCTGCTTCGTCTCGGCACGGACGGCGAAGAACTTCTTGAGCAGCGACTGGAGCATATCTGCAAGTGTAAGCGGAAGTTAGCCCCAGAGAAACGTAGATGAACGCGGATGAAGACCTATTGGGCCTTTATCCGCGTTCATCTGCGTTGATCTGTGGCTTCTAACGGCCTTACGCGCCAGCGAGAGCGGGTTCCTGCTTCTCGGCAGCTTCGGTCGGCTTCTTGACCTTCTTGTCCTGGAGACGCGTCGACTTGCCGACGCGGTCACGCAGGTAGAACAGCTTGGCGCGGCGGGTGACACCCGAACGCTTGACGACGATTTTTTCAACGAACGGCGAGTTCATCGGGAAGATACGCTCGACGCCTTCGTTGGCGACGATGCGGCGCACCGTGAAGGTTTTGTTCGTGCCGCGGCCACGGATCATGATGACCGTGCCTGCGAAGATCTGAACGCGTTCCTTGTCGCCTTCGACGATTCGACAATGCACGTCGACGGTGTCGCCTTGGCTGACGGCACTTTCTTCCTTCTTCAGGCTCGAGGCTTCGGCGATGTCGATCAGCTTGTTCCGCATAACAGTCTCCGTCTTCAATCGAAAAGCCCGCATCTGGATGCGGCGCTAAACGTTTCGTTTCAAATACGCGTCCCAAAGGTCAGGACGTTTCTTCTGCGTCTGCACCTTCCGCTGTTCCAGCCGCCACTTCGCGATTTTCGCGTGGTCGCCGCTGAACAGCATGTCCGGGACTTTCAACTCCCGGAACTCTCGCGGCCGGGTGTACTGGGGGTATTCCAGAAGCCCGTCTGCGAAACTTTCGTCTTCGGCGCCCGCCTCGTGCCCCAAAACACCGGGGATGAGTCGAACCACCGCGTCGATCAAAACCATCGCTGCCAGCTCGCCGCCGGACAGGACGTAATCGCCGATGCTTACTTCCATCGGCTTCAGGCCGTCGATGATCCGTTCATCGAAGCCTTCGTAATGCCCCGCGATCAGCAAAAGCCGGTCCTTTCGGGCCAGTTCCTGCGTAAGTTCCTGATCCAGCACCCGTCCCTGGGGCGTGAGCAGGATCCGAGTCGCCGGGCGGGCGTCTTGTGCTTCGGCGTGTTCGACGGCATCGAACATCGTCTGGCACATCATCACCATCCCCGGCCCGCCGCCGAAAGGTCGGTCATCGACGGAGCGGTGATTGTCAGTCGCAAAATCGCGGAAATTGGTGAGCTGATACTCCACCAACCCCTTCGCCGCCGCCCGTTTAGGGATGCTGGTGCCCAGGATAGGCCCAAACATCTCGGGAAAGAGGGTCAGGATGTCGATTCGTAGAGACATAAAGTTGACAGTTATCCGTTGTTGGTTGCCAGAATGCGACTGGCAACTGGCAACTCAAAACTGGCAACTTGATTAGGCCTTCTTCTCTTCTACCTTGGGCTTGGGCTTACCGGGCTTGGGGAGCTTGAGCCCCTTGTGCTCGAGGCCGTTCCGCTTCAGGAGGCTGGAGACCGTCTCGGAGGGCACCGCACCCAGATCGAGCCAGTGTTTGCAGCGGTCCAAGTCGGCCTTGAACTGCTTTTCCTTGTCCTTTTCACAGGGGTCGTAGTAGCCGAGTTGCTCGATTACCCGGCCATCGCGGGGCGAGCGCGAATCGACTGCATTCAGGCGGAAAAACGCCTTGTGCGAACGGCCCATCCGGTTAAATCGCAACTTCACTGCCATCGTTCTTACTCCAAATCACGAACTGTCCAAACGATTGAGAATCGCCCACTATAGCGATCCGCCGGTCGTTCGCAAGTGCCCGGATCGACCGCGCGCGAAGATCGGAATCGGCGTCGTTCGCCTCCAAAAGATCGCACGGGCCTCGCGCCGGGTCTTTGAATGCGACGGGCGGGACGCCCGTTCTACTCCAGAAGCGACTTCGCGCATAGCATTTTCGCCGCGGTGGCGATGGTGGTGAAGGGGATGCCGGATCGCTTCGAGATGTCCAGCAGGTCGTGCTGGCCGTCGGTGTAGTTGAGGACCCAGAGGAGCGCCATTTCGTACCCCGGCGGCGTCGCGTTGCCGCCGGTGTTGCTATACAGCCCGCGGCGGCCGAGTTGCGGCTCGCAGTGCGGGAGCTGGTTCACGAACGCGCCGTTTTGCTCGATCACATCGACCACTTTCCGTAGCGTGTTCAGCGAATCCGCCAGCGCCGCCGGCTTGACCAGATCGAGATTGTCCGCCGACGTGTGGTACTCCGGATACTTGCCGTTCGGCGTCCGCATCAATACCCCCACCGGCAGATTAAAGCCCGGCGAACAATATTGCCGCTCGTCGTACCCGTACGGCACGAAATCGTTCACCTGGTGCGCGGCCACCGATTCGCGCAGCACGTGTTCGACCACCCGATCGATCTCGGCATCGCCCCGCCGCGATCTCTTGTAGGTCAGCGACCCCGAATCGCCGAGGCACGACAGCACCAGCCCGTGCTTGATCCGCGACACGCGATCCTGATTGCGCGCCAGCCAGCAGATCGACCCGATCGTGCCGGGCGCGAAGATGAATCGATACGAGTACCGGCGTCGCTCGCGACCCAGCTCCTGCGCCAGCGCCGTCGCCACCGCGATCCCGGCAAGATTGTCGTTCGCGAGCGACGGATGGCACGCGTGTGCGCTGAACAGCACTTCGTCGTCGGTTTCACCCGGGATGAGCAGTTCGCCGTAGGTGAGGGATCCGGGCGATAGCGTCGTGTCGATATCGACGCGGTAGTCGCCTTCGGGCAATGACTCAAGGACACGATGCGAGAGGCAAAAACCCCAGTTCGGCGCGTAGTAGCTCGTTCGGTATGGGATCCAATCCGGTTTGTCCGGCATCGAGAACAAATGCGATCGCAGTTCCGATAGCGTCATGGTCGCGCGCATCGGCACGGAGTAGTTCATCAGGTGCAGGTTGTGGATGTCGGTATCCGCGACCACCCTGCCATCGGGCGCGGTGAGCGTCGCACGCTTCAGATTCCACTCCGGCGGCACGGTCCAGTCGAACACGGGCGTGCCGGAGGGGACTTCGCTGAATTGCAGCGGAATCTGCTCGCCGACGATCCGCAGGGTCTGCCTTAATCCATCCCCCGTGATGGATCGGCAGATCGGATACAGCCGGCGAATCAGCGACATCATCGCTTCGCCGGAAAGGTTGGAATCGGTTTCGCTCATCATTCGTAGTCCGCGTACTGCGCATCCCGCGGCGCGATCACCTTCACCTCGCCCGGCCACTTTATCCCGAAGGCCGCATCGTTATACCGCACGCCTCGTGCGTGCT
>JBBQQZ010000157.1:0-8556 GCA_038215325.1 Tepidisphaerales bacterium
ATCGCCAGGCCCAGGCCCGTTCCACGGCCAACCGAACTGCTCCGCGCCGCATCGACCTGATAGAATCGCTCGAACACCCGCTCCAGATGCTGAGGCGGAATGCCGATGCCGCTGTCGGCGACGCGCAGCTTGACCGTCTCGCCGTCGCGCCAGATCCGAACGTGAACCTTCCCGCCGGAGGGGGTGTACTTGATCGAGTTCTCGACGAGGTTCTTCAGCAACAGATCGAGCAACCGGCGGTCGGAGTCGAAGCTGAGCGTTTCATCGCCTTCGATGATCAGCTCCAAGCCCTTGTTCTTCGCCAGCGGGCCTTGCGTGTTGGAGACGACGTTCAGCACATCGGCGGCGCGCAGGCGTTTGATTTCTGGCTTGATATCGATGTTCTCGACGCGCGACAGATCGAGCAGGTCCTGAAGCATGTCTTCCAGCCGCTGCAAATGCCCGGCGATGATATCGACGCAGCGGGCGGTTTGCTGCGGTTCGTCCTGGTAGACTTCGGCGAGCGTTTCGAACGCCAGCTTGATCGCGGCGATTGGCGTGCGCAGTTCGTGACTGGCGTTGGCGACGAAGTCGGTCTTCATCTGCACCGCCGCCGCGAGCTTGGTGATGTCGCGGAGCACCAGCAGCACGCCGCCTGCGGGCGTGCGCGCCGCGACCGCCTGGTAGGTGAACTTTTGTCCGATCCGCATGACGCGAAACTCTCGCACGACTGGCGTGCCGGCCTTCACCTGGGCGCTGGTGACGTGCTCGTAAACATCCAGCAGCGACGTGTCGCCGAGGATGGAGATGAGCTTGGCACCCAGCGCCTGCCTGGTCGTCACGCTCAGGAACCGCGCCGCCGGTTCATTGATGAGAACCACGCGCTGCTGCGGGTCGGCGAGCAGGATCGGGTCGGGGAGCGAATCGACGAGCGATTCGAGATCGGTGCGTTGGTGGTTGAGGTCGTCGAGCTGTTTCTGGGCCTGTTCGGCGAGGAAATTGAGCCGGCCGGAGAATTCGCGCAGTTCCAGGACGCCGCACGCCTCGACGCGGGTCGACCATTCACCGGCCGCCATTTTTTCCGCGGCGAACGCGAGGCGGCGCACCGGGGCGATCCAGCGGCGGTGCAGCGTCAGTGCCAGCCATGACATGATCAGGATCGACAGCACCACCGCGCCGGCGAGCTGCACGATCATCGTCGTGTTCACCTCGATCGGCGCCTGCTCCGGCCGGCTGGCGCGGATGATCAGCCCGCTTTTCTCATCCACCAGCTCGGCGGCGTAAAGGTACGCTATTTTCTGTGACCGGCTCACTCGAGCCGACTGCCCGCTGCCTTGGCTGCGGGCGTCGATGATCTCGGGCCGGTCGTTGTGGTTGTCCATGTCCACCAGCTTCACGTGCGTGTCGAAGATCACGTCGCCGTTCCGCTTGATGATCGACACCCGCACGTTGCGGAACTTGGCCTCGGCGTCGGCGCGTTCGAGGACGGCATCGTGCAGGCGCGAGTTGTCGTCGCGGATCGTCTGGGCAAGCAGCTTGGCGTCGTTGGCGAGCTGCTCTATCTGCCGCTTGCGCGCCGACTGTTCGCCGGAGTGATAAATCAACCACCCGCTGAGCCCCACGACCAGCACGATCATGATCGCGAACGGGATGATCAGGCGGAGCAGGTAGGACCGGTTCGACATTCATGGATATTACGCTGCGTGTGTTCGCAACGCGATAAGCCCGCCGGCGCGTCGGGGGCACCGTTTCATCGGGCGTTCGGGCGCGATGATGCCTAAGATGCTCCATCATGAAGTACTTCTACGGCGAGTTCGATGGCGAAGAATTTCCGACGCAGGACCAGCTTTTCGGCTTCGACCAGCTCATGAACTTCATCCTCCAGCACGGCGACCAGGCACTCGACGCCATGCAGCAACTGATGGAGAACCCCGACGAAAACAGCCAGGTTTCAGATCTCATCGAGCAACTCCTTAAAGACGGCATGCTCGAAAAAGATGCCAAGGGCAACCTTCGCATCACCCCCAAAGCGGTCGGGAAGATGCAGTCCAAGGCGCTGATGGAGGTCTTCAAAAACCTCAAATCCGGCCAGCGCGACGGCCACGAAAAACAAACCACCGGCACAGGCGGTGAACGACTGGACGGCACCAAGGCGTACCAGTTCGGTGATCCGATCTCCGAACTCGATATGCACGCCACGCTTCGCAACGCGATGGTTTGGAATGCCGACTCTTCCAGAGTCGGATCCGGCCCCGCAGGGACCGGCGTGAAGGGCATTCAGTTCACCGAACGCGATTTCGAAGTCCATCTCCATGAAGGTCAGTCCACCGTTTCCACGGTCGTACTGATCGACATGTCCGGTTCGATGGCGCGATACAACCGCTTCCTCGCCGCCAAGAAAGTAGCGCTGGCGATGCTGGGGCTCGTTCGGTCCCGCTTCCCGCAGGACACGATCGACTTTGTCGGCTTCTATTCCGGCGCGACTAAAATCCCCGAGATGGGCCTGCCTCTGCTGATGCCCAAGCCGGTGACGGTCTCCGACTACCAGGTCCGCCTGAAGGTGAAGGCCGACCAACTCGATCAAGCACCGCAGCATTTCACGAACCTGCACATGGGTTTGCAGATGGCCCGGCGAATCCTTCGCAAGCGTTCCGGCGAGAACAAGCAGATTTTCATCATCACCGACGGCCAGCCCACCGCGCACGTGGAAGGGGATTTCGTCTACCTCCTCTACCCCCCCGACCCCCGCTCCACCGCCGCCACATTGAAGGAAGCGCTGCTCGCCGCCAAGGAAGGATGCCGGCTCGCGACCTTCGCGCTCATCGAAGACTACTACGGCATGGACTGGGTCGGCTTCGTCGACCAGATGACCCGGCTTACCAAAGGCGTCGCGTTCTATACATCCTCAGGCGAACTCGCCAACTGCATCATGGAAAGCTACCTCTCCGGGCGAAAGAAAAAGGCCCACATCGCGTAGCCATTCCGAAGTGCCCCAAATGTAGCATGTTGCATCCGAATCCACATCGGTGGTGAACCCTTCATCGAACCCAAAGCCAAGTCAGAAAACGACTTGCGACGTTTCGCCATCGACGCTCTGACGTGATGCAACTGCGCGCGTGCTACATTTGCTACATCGTTTTCCCCGCGTAGCGGCAGGCACGTAGTGCCGCCTTTCCCCCACCCGTCGGGGCGGGTCTGCGTCCGCGCCGCTACGCGGCAGAGGTCTTCCGCCTCGACTCTTCACTTTTCAAACAGCCTCTCGCGGCGGCAACACCCGCCGCGGAACCGACTCCGCAAGTCAATTTATATCGCCGCCGCTCGCAAAAGTCGGCGGAAAAATCGCCGTATGGAGCGCGCGGGAATTGTCACAAAGCCACGGGTGTAACCCGTGTGTCCGCATCACGTGACGAGGGGAAAAAGCCGCACGGGTTTAACCCGTGGCTTCAGAAAAATCGGGACTTACGCCGCTTTCGGCAAAAACTCCGCCAACTGCTGCGGCACCTGTTTAATCCCGCGGCGCATCGCTTTGGCGACGGCGTATTCCATCGAGCGCTCGAAGCGGCGTTGCACGCGGGCGTCGGCGGGGATGCCGAGCTTTTTCATCTGGCGGATCGCCCAGACCCAGGCGTGGTATTCCTCTTCGCAGCGGCGTTTGTAGGTCGAGAAGCCGATCACATGGTGGCCGATCTCGTGCAGGAAGATGGCGAGGCTGATCGGGCTTTTGGGCTGGGGCGCTTCGATCCAGTTGATGCAGCGGCCGTCGTGGAAGTAAACGCGCCAAGCGCAGCCGGTCATGCTGGTTCGCCAGCGCCGGACACGAATGTCGTACGTCTTCTTCATCAATTCGACAATCGGTGCGTAGTCCGCCATGCAGGCTTTCTCATCGGCAAGGGCATCGGAATGAATGAGTCGCTTGCCGGCTCCGCTGCCGGGAGGGGGGAACATCCGATCGGGCTAATAGTATTAGTACGGCGTTAGTGCCACTTCGGATCGCCTGCGGATACATTAATAGCCGGTGGATTATGGGCCAATCATTCTTTCGCTGTTTGCGATCCTGATCGCGTCGTCGCTGATGCTGGCGCAACTTCTGCGCCGCCACACCGGCGGGCGCGCGCGGTTCGCGATGTGGGAATGGTCGGTCAATCGTCGATTCCGACGCGGAATGACCGGCCCGGTCAACATTGATGGCCTCGACGACATCGATCAAACCCTCCGCGCCCTCGAGCACTACCGCACACGCAACGGCGAATGCGCCATCTACAAACTGCATTCGCTCAGCCCCGGCGGGACGGTCCGGACCTGGCATTTATTAGTGCAGGAACTTGGAAATTTCTCCACGCCCATCGGCCTGCGCCCCGCGGGCGCGGACGTAAGCCTGATCGATCTGATGAACCTGCAACTGATGCCCAAGCTGTCGAACGAGGTGCGATTCGCGGTCTACGCTTTGCGCGCCACCGACGCCCGCGAACTTGCCAACGGCCCGGCGCGGGCGCTCTTGCCCCCGGACATCGGGCTGATCCGCAACGCCGACCAACTGATCCTCGATTTCACCTCCCGCCCGTTCGATCCGGTGGAATTTAACCGGATGATCGCGGTCGCGGAGCAGGTGAAGCGGGTGGTGTGACGGGCGTTCAATCCCCGCGTAGCCGCCGGGACGCAGGCCCGCCCGAGCGCTGCCCGGAATGCGGTACCGCAAGAAATTCTGGGGCAGTTTGACGCATTCGCATTGAGACCGGGACGCCAAAACGGGCGGGGTTTGTGCTTGAGAATCGCATAAGTCAAGAACAATTCTGGTTATGGGCGACGATTGAGGGTTGATCTATGACGTTGATACGAACGTTTTTATTTGCATCGCTTTTGGGGGTCGGTTAGATTCGGTGTCTCGAAAGGCGGAGCGTTGCGCTCCTCAAGCGGTTGGCTGAGCGGGGCTTGCGATCGGCCGAAGGGTTGACGCGGGTCTGGGCCGGGTGAATCCGGCGAAGCTCAGACGAAGGAAGTGACAGCCCCGAAGCGCGGGGCGCCGGTGAGCGGGCTTTTTCAGGAAAACGGCGTGAATGCGGCAGATTCTGACGGTCGGTGATCTTCGGTGATCCGGGTGTTCAGGCGTCGCGACCACGACTTTTTCCGGCCCGATTGCAGGCAGCTTGAGGGCGGATGCGGAGTTTGACGGAGTGTAGGCCTGTCTTCGGGCCTTATTTCGGATGCTCCGTCTGATCCGGTTGATGTCGCTCATCGCGTCGTCAGACCGGGCTATCGAAGGTGCACCCGGGTTTTGCAACCAGTGTTGTCGTCTGTCCCATGCCACAAGCTTCCCCAGCGATTTCTGCCGAGCTAGCCGCAGTGCGTGCGCACCGCGCGGCAAATCGTTGTGGGTGTTGTGGTTAGGACGGACAATGTCCCTCTCCAGGAGGAGCGCGTCGTGGTTACCGACCGTCAGTCTTTCGTCGTTTCCGATCAATCCAAGTGGCTGTCGCCTTCGGCGCGGCATTCTATTACCAAGCTGAGTATCGCGGTCATGCTGGCGATGCCGGCGGTGACCAGCGTGCCGGTGATGGCGCAGGACACCCCCGTGATCCTCGTCGCGATGCAAAGCGGCGACGCCAAACCGGCGCTGACCGCCGCCGTCGAGCAGTTCAAGTCCGGGCAGTATGAAGAAGCCCTGACGGCGCTCCAGGCGGTCAAGTCTGATACGCTCAGCGACGCGGACAAGAAGCTCCTCGCCGACACGATCACCCAGGCCGAGCAGGCAACGCAGTTGCGTCGCGGCGCCCGGGCTGAGTTCGAGAAAGGCGAAGCCGCTCTCGCGGGTGGGAACTACGCCGAAGCGACGAACCTGTACAAGTCAGTCGCCGCCAACCAGTACGCCGACGAAGGCACCAAGGCCAAGGCCCGGGAGCAGCTCGCGGTCGCTGAGGCGAGCATCAAGACGACCGATACCGACCTGAAATCCGTCTACGCCTCCGCCGTCACCGACTACAAGGCCGGGCGGATGGACGAGGCCCGGACCAAGTTCACGCAATTGCAGGATTCGGGCTACAAGCCGGCGTGGTTCGATAAGAGCCCGCGCGAATACCTGGAAAAGATCGACAAAGACACCGCCGGCCCGTCCGGCGCGGAGCAGGCCCGCTCGGCGTACCTGACCGGGCGCGACCAGTACCGCAAGGGGGATTGGATCGCCGCCCGCCAAAGCTTCAACAAGGCCACCGACCTGGGTTACAAGCCCGGTTGGTTCGAAGAATCGCCGACCAAGTATCTGGCGATGATGGACAAGAAGGAGCAAGCCGACGCCGGCAAGGCCGCGCGGGTCGAGATCGCCGCCGCCCCGGTCATCGTCGCCCCCGACACCACGTCCACCGCTGCTCCAGTGACGGGTGCGCCCGATGCACCCGTGCCCGTCGCGCCCGTTGCCGACGACACCGCCAGGCTCCAGCAGATCGCTGACACCAAGCGGATCGAAGCCGAGAACAACGCCGCCCAGGCCCGCAAGCTGGTCTCCGACGCCCGCGCCGCCGAAGACGCACAGAACCTGAACAACGCCTCGATGCTGTATGCCGAGGCGCTCCAGAAAGATTCGACCAACGCCGACGCACTCGCCGGCAAGAACCGCACGATGGCCGCCGCCGGCGTGTCGCCCGTGCAGCAGGATCTTGCCACCCGCGTCGAGATGCAACTGACGGCCCAGCGTCAGGCAATCCTGTTCAACTTTGAAAGCAGCCTGAACCGCGCCCAGCTCGAAACCGCCCGCAGCAATTTCGACGCCGCCCGGCAGTCGATCACTCAGGCGGAAGTCGCTTCCCGGTCCAACCCGGGCATCTTCACGACCGATGAGATCCAGGGCTTTGACACCCGGATCGCTGCGGTTCGTACGGAGCTGGAACAGGCGGTTCTCGTCAAGCGCGAGACCGACCGCGCCGCCGCCGCAAGCGACGCCAACACCGCCGCCCTCGCCCGAGCGAAGGCCCAGGAAGAGGCCCGCGAGCAGGCGATCGCCTCGCTCATCGCCGATTCGCGTCGTCTCACCGACCAGGGTAAGTACGACGAGGCCCTCAAAACCGTCAACCAGATCCTTACGATTGACAGCCGCAATGCCTACGCCACGGGCGTGCGGCAGATTCTGTTCGATCGCGCTTCGCTCCAGAAGCAGCGCACGCTCCGCGAGAAGTTCAACGAGCAGTGGATCACGACGTTCGACAAGATCGACGAAAGCAAGATTCCGTACGCTGACGTGCTGACCTACCCCGCCGACTGGCCGGACCTGTCCGCCCGGCGTGACCAGACCGTCCGCGAAGAGCGCGCGATCACCGCCGCCGACGAAGCCGTCGCCGGGCTGCTCGAAAAGAGCCTGCCTGAGATCCGCTTCCAGGACGTGGCGTTCGCCGACGTGGTCGATTTCCTGCGGGATACCACGCAGGCCAACATCTTCGTCAACTGGAAGGCTTTGGAAGCCGCAGGGATCGACCGCACCGCGCCGGTCTCCACGCGTCTCCGCAACGTCAAGTTCTCGAAAGTGCTCCGCACGATCCTCGAGAGCGTGGGCGGCGGTGCGACCAGCCAGCTCGGTTACACGGTCGATGAAGGTGTCATCACCATCAGCACCACCGAAGACCTCGCCCGTAACGTCGAAACCCGCACCTACGACATCCGCGATCTGATCATCGCCATCCCCGATTTCACCGACGCCCCTGACTTCAGCCTGACCAACAGCAGCGGTGCTGGCAATAATGCCAGTGGCGGCAGCGGCGGCGGTGGCGGCGGTGGTGGCGGTGGAGGCTTGTTCGGCGACAGCGGCGGCAGCGGTAGCGGCGGCGAAGAAGACGAAAATACCCCCAGCCGCGAAGAACTGGTCGAGCAGATCACCAGCCTCATTCGCGAAACCATCGGCGTGGGAACCTGGAAAGAAGACGGCGGGCAGCTCGGTTCGCTCCGCGAACTCGGCGGACAGCTCATCGTCACCCAAACCCCCGAAATCCACCGCCAGATCACCAGCCTGCTCGAAAAACTCCGCGAGCAACGCTCCATCCAAGTCATGATCGAAGCCCGCTTCCTGACAGTTCAACGCAACTTCCTGGAAGACATCGGCGTCGATTTCGACTTCTTCATCAACAACGACAACAACGCGTTCGAAGGCCTTGTCCCCGGCACCGGCCCGCTGCCCATCGGGATCAGCGGCCAGCAGGAAACGGGCATCGGACCGGTCTCAATTCAGAATAACTCGTCGACTTTCTCCCAGGCCCCCGGCCTCCAGACCGGTATCAACGGCAACCTTGCCGGTCAGTTCACCACCCCGAACCTACAGACCAACATCACCGCGTTCTTCGACGATTTCCAGGCCAGCCTGCTCATCCGGGCGACCCAGGGCAATCAGAACGTCACCCAGCTCACCGCGCCACGCGTCACGCTTTTCAACGGGCAGCGAGCCTATGTGCTCGTCTCCCGCCAGATCAGCTACGTCAGCGATCTGACCCCGATCGTCGGCCAGCAGGCGGTCGGCTTCGATCCGACCATCGACGTCATCCAGTCCGGTGTCGTGCTCGACGTCGCCGCCACCGTGTCGGCGGATCGTAAGTACGTCACGCT
>JBBQQZ010000158.1:0-8531 GCA_038215325.1 Tepidisphaerales bacterium
CGCTCCACCTGGCCGGCGGGGTATCCGACGTTCAGCATCGATCACGTCTTCGTCCGAACCCCGCACCGCCTCGTCGGCGTCCACACCTTCGACGGCCCGAGCGATCACCGCGGGCAGGTCGTGGACTTCCAGTTGATGCGATGATCGTTCCGGCTATAACGAACCGAATGGCGTCACTTCAGATCACCGTTCTCGGCTCCGGCACCAGCGCCGGCGTTCCGATGATCGGCTGCAAGTGCGCCGTCTGCACCAGTACCGACCCGAAGGACCATCGCACTCGCGCCAGTATCGTCGTCGACTACCTCGGCAAGCGAATCCTCGTCGATACGACCCCCGAACTGCGTCTGCAATGCGTCGCGCACGATGTGAACTGGATCGACGCGGTCGTCTACACGCACGCCCATGCCGATCACATCATGGGCCTCGACGACGTGAGGCGGTTCAATGCGATCCGCAAGGGACCGCTGGATATGTGGGCGGACAAAGTCACGTTCGACATGATCGATCGCGCCTTCGGCTACGCGTTCCAACCCCCCGATCTCGCCGCCAAGTTGTTTCGGCCGCATCTAATCCGGCGCTACATCGAAGGCCCTTTTGAGATCGAAGGCGTCGTCTGGCATCCGATCCCGCTCATCCACGGCACGATGCCCGTCCTCGGTTTCCGCATCGGCCAGTTCGCGTATTGCACAGACGTCAGCCATATTCCGGAACCGAGTTTCGATTTACTCGAAGGGCTGGATCTTTTGATCATCGATGCGCTGGCGTGGCACAAACATCCGACGCATTTTTCGATCGCCGAGGCGCTGGAAGTGGTGGATCGCGTGAAGCCGGCGCGCACGCTTTTCACGCATATCGCCCACAACGTCGGCCACGTCGAAACCAGCGCCCGCTTGCCTGCGGGCGTTGAACTGGCGTACGACGGACAGGTCGCCGAGGCGGGACTATGAAAAAATCAAAAGGCTACCGCGCGATCGCCCATTACTACGACGCCGAATACGCCGGCAGCGACGTGCTCGACAACGACGTGCCGTTCATGCTCGATCACCTTCCGCGCAAGCGTCAGCACGTGCTCGAACTCTGCTGCGGCACCGCCAGGGCGTCTATCCCGCTGGCGCAGGCCGGGCATCACGTCGTCGGCGTTGATTACGACGCGAACCTGCTTGAACTGGCGAAGCAAAAGCGCGACAGCGTCGGCATTCCCGAATCCGACCTTACGCTCATCCGCGGCGACGTCACGAAGCTGAAACTCGACCAGACCTTTGACTTCGGCTTCCTCATCTTCAATACGCTGCTCAACTTCACGACGATCGACGAGCAGGACCGCCTGCTCCAACTCACGCGCGACCATCTCAAGCCCGGCGGGCGGTTCTGGGTGGATATCTTCTTCCCCGATCTCTCCATCCTCGCTGCCCCGCATCACGGCCACTACGACTCCGCCACGTTCTACGTGCCGGCGCTCAATCGCTCCGTCCATCGAACCACTGAGATCAATCGCTCGACCAAGCACGTGCAGGTCCAGGAGATGACGTTCCACTACACCTGGGCCGACCACATGGGCGATCTGCACCACGAAAAGATCGACTTCGACATGACCTGGATGTTCCCGCGCGAACTGGAACTGCTGCTCGAGCGCAACGGGTTCGTCGTCGAGCGGATGTACGGCAACTACGACGGCAGCGCGATCACGCCCGATTCACCGCGCATCATCCTGCTGGCGAAGAAGCGGTAACACGACGTCGCGGACAAATGCTTCAGCGACGGGCCCGAAGTGGTCGCCATCGTTGCCGAGCGTTTTCCACGCCGGGTCGTACGCGGTTTGCCGCACGCGCCATTGCGATGCTTCATCGAGCGACTTCGTCTCAAACCCCAAGTGCCCTGCGGCGGGGGTTTTGATGCGGTCGTACGTGCCGAAGTGGCTCGTACGCCATTTCAGGAATGTGACGTCTTGATCGGAATAGAAGACGTTGATGCTCCCGCGCATTCGCTCCA
Source organism: Tepidisphaerales bacterium (assembly GCA_038215325.1). GTDB lineage: Bacteria > Planctomycetota > Phycisphaerae > Tepidisphaerales > Tepidisphaeraceae > BPJO01. Next base: position 1,990 of record JBBQQZ010000158.1, read on the forward strand.
ACGCCGGCCGCAGGTCGTAGGTGGGGGAGACGGAGGGGGCGAGCAGCACGATGGACGCGACGGTTCGGTTCGATTTCGCCGCGCCTCCCAGCACCACGCCGCACCCGGCGCTGTGGCCGACCAGATCGATCCGCGTCAGCGCCGCCGGCAACGCCGCGAGGCGGTCCGCCAGCTTCTGCTCGGCCCTATCGTGAATGCCCTCGTCCGAAAAATTCGCGAAGAACGCAGCCTTCGGCGCCCCCCATGTCATGACCTCAACCGGCCCGTCCTTGGACAACTCCCTGAACAACCCGTCATACCACCCCCCATCCCCCGCCACGCCGGGCACGAAGATCGTCACGCGTTCGCTCAGCGGCGCCGCCGGGCGATTCGAGCAGCCGACCAGCAGCATCGCGAGCGAAATGAGGATCAGGCAGACAACACGCATCATGGCTTGAAGGCAAGATACTCACGAACCAGCCCGCCAAACAGTAGGGTGCGTCTCTGACGCACCGCCCTTGTCCGATACCGGCAGACGATGCGTTGGAAACGCACCGTACACTACGAGTCGGACTCGTTTTATCGAGCGGCGGGAGCTGGGGTGGCGGATCGTGGGGTGGTGAGTGTGGCGGCGGAGATGGGGGGAGCTGAGTGTGGATTTATTGCAGACAAAATCGCTCGGCGCTGCGCGTTTGTCATGACAAATGCGCAGCGCGCCGGGTCTTTATGGAGTGGCCGCGCGCGTTCCGCGGCGTCGACTTTCGTAGGATGGGCGAAGCCCACGATTCTGCGTTTGCCAACGGGGTCGTGGGCTGCGTCCAGGCTGCGGAATGCTCTTTGACAATTCAATCAATCCCGGCCGGAATGGTGGGGAATTGAGGCGATGTGGCAAATGTAGCGCACTCGAAAGTGCGCTTTTGTGCGAGCGCGGGTGCGCGTATGCGTAACAGATGGCAGGCCAGTGGGTTACGCGAGTCGACGCGTGCGCGGGACGTGTTGCACTGAATGTATCGCGCTACATTTGGGGCACTGCACAAATGTCGAGGAAACGGCGACGGGGTTGCTCGCGGGGTGGTTGTCTTTCTTGTTGCGTTGGACATAATCCGGCCCATGCAGGCGACGCACGATCAGAGGGACTTCCAGCGGCTGCTCAACACGCTGCTGGACAAGATCGTTGCCCTGGTGAAGCCCGGCGAGCCGCTGAACCTGGTCGGCATCCGAACGCGCGGGGAAACGCTGGCGCAACGGCTGGTGCCGCTGCTGCATGATCGGGGGATTACGGAGATTGGTTTTGGGGCGCTGGATATCACACTGTATCGCGACGATCTGTCCGAGATCGGCCCGCGCCCGCTGGTGAGGCCGACGGTGTTGGATTTTGATATCGATCGTCGGCCTCTGATTCTGATTGACGACGTGATCTTCACCGGGCGGACCGTTCGCGCGGCGCTGGATGCGCTGGCGGACTTTGGTCGGCCCAGCGCGGTGCGACTGGCGGTGCTGGTCGATCGGGGTGGGCGGGAACTGCCGATCCAGCCCGACGCCGTCGCGCTCTCGCTCGGCGAATTGCCGCTGGATCAGGTCGTCAAGGTGAAGGTCGCGGAACGAGATTCGTACGACGGCGTTGAAATTGAACGAAGGAGTAGCCACGAATCACACGAATAGGCCACGAATGAATCCCGTTTCCAATTCGTGTTTCATTCGTGTGATTCGTGGCTAAATGTATGTCCGAAACCCGCTGGAATCGAAAACACCTCCTCGGCCTACAGGATCTGTCGGCCGACGAAATCCGGTTCGTGCTGGATACGGCACACTCGTTCAAAGAAGTGTCGATGCGTTCGGTCAAAAAAGTCCCCGCGTTGCGCGGGCGCGTGGTGGTCAACGCGTTTTTTGAAGACAGCACGCGCACCCGCATGAGCTTCTCTCTGGCCGCCCAGCGACTGAGCGCGGACGTGATCGAGTTTACGGAGAAGGGATCGAGCGTCAGCAAAGGCGAAACGCTGGTGGACACCGCCCGCAACATTGAAGCGATGGGGGTGGACGTGATGATCGTCCGCCACGCCGCCGCCGGGGCGTCGGAGCTATTGTCGCGAAGTCTGAAGTGCTCGATCATCAACGCCGGCGACGGCGCGCACGAACACCCCACGCAGGGCCTGCTCGATCTCTACACCATTCGTGAACGCTTCGGGAAGATCGAAGGGCTGAAGGTGGCGATCATCGGCGATATCGCCAACTCGCGCGTGGCGCGGTCAAACATCTGGGGCCTGACGAAGATGGGCGCTGAAGTCATCCTCGTCGGCCCGGCGACGCTCACGCCCAGCGCGTTTGCCAGTGTGGGCTGCCGGATCAGCCATGACCTGGACGCCGTGATCGGCGAGGTCGACGTGATGTACATGCTGCGTGTGCAGAACGAGCGCATGAAAAGCGCCCAGTTCCCGACCGTGCGCGAGTTCACCAAGCTTTACGGCCTGACCTGGGACCGGTTTCAACGGTGCAAGAAAGGCGTGTTCGTCATGCACCCCGGCCCGATGAACCGCGGCGTGGAGATCCAGTCGGATATCGCCGATGGCGAATCGAGCGGCATCCTGAAGCAGGTCGAAAACGGGCTTGCGGTGAGGATGGCGGTGCTTTATCTGGTCAGTCAAAGCGGGAAAGCGGTCAGCGCGGATTCCTGAAGTAGGGTGGGTTCATCCCCACCATTCAACAGCGGTGAGGATAGACCCCACCCTACAAAATATTATGGCATCCATCCTCATCCAAAACGGCACGATTCTCGATCCCTCGCAGCAGCTACAGGTTAAGCGCGATGTGCTGATCGAGCACGGCAGGATTACGCGGGTGGATTCGGCGATTGATTCCAAGGGGATCAAGAACGTCATCGACGCGGCCGGCAAGTACGTCACGCCGGGGCTGATCGATATTCACGTGCATTTCCGCGAGCCGGGTGATGAAGAGGAAGAGACGATCGCCTCCGGCAGCGCCTGCGCGGTGGCTGGCGGGTTTACGACCGTTTGCTGCATGCCGAACACCAAGCCGGCGCTGGATAACGAGGCGCAGATCGAGTTCGTGCTGCGTGAATCGGAGCGCGTAGCGCTGGCGAACGTGCTGCCCGTGGGCGCGATCACCAAGAGCCGCGAGGGGAAGGAACTTGCGGAGCTGGCGTCGATGTTCCAGCGCGGCGCGATCGCGTTCAGCGACGATGGTGTGGGCGTGGCGGATTCGTCGGTGATGCGCAAGGCATTGCAGTACATCAAGATGTTTGACGGGCTGATCATGCAGCACTGCGAGGACCACCAACTCGCCGGGGGCGCGATGCACGCGGGGCTGGTCAGCACGCTGCTGGGCATGCCCGCAATCCCGGCCGAGGCGGAGCAGTTGATGATCGCGCGGGACGTGTTGCTGAACCGCACCATCGGCTGCCGGTACCACGTGCAGCACATCAGTAGCGCGTTCAGCGTCGAACTGATCCGCCGGGCGAAGCAGGACGGCTTGCCTGTCACCGCAGAGGTCGCGGCGCATCATCTGCTGCTGACCGACGAATCCTGCCGCACGTTCGATACCAACTTCAAGATGAACCCGCCACTGCGCACGCAGGCGGATGTCGATGCGTGCATCGCAGGTGTCGTCGATGGAACCATCGACATCCTCGCCACCGACCACGCCCCGCACCTGGCGGAGGAGAAGGAGCTGGAATTCCCTTACGCCCCGTTCGGCATCATCGGTCTGGAACCGGCGCTGGCGCTCTACATCAAGGCGCTGGTCACGCCCGGGCACATCGACTGGATGAAGCTGATCGACATGATGACCGTAAAGTGCGCGCAGATCGTGCGCTTGCCGCGCGGGACGCTGAAAGAAGGAAGTGTCGCGGACGTGACGGTCATCGATCCGGATCTGAAATGGACGATCGACAAGGAGCAGTTCGTCAGCAAGAGCCGCAACTGTCCGTTTCACGGCTGGGACGTGATCGGGCGTGCGACGCACACGATCGTGGGCGGCAAGCTGAAGTGGCGTCTGAACTGATTTGCGCTTGCGGAGGATGAGAACGTTGATGTATAGCCCTTTTCCCGATCCCGCCCGCCTCGACGACCCCAACGCCTACCGGCGCCGCGCGGAGCGGCCGCCGACCTGGGGGGATGCGGTCTTCCGCATCATCGCGGGGGTGGTGTACGTGGGCTGCATCGGCGTGAGTCTGCTGGGGATGTACCTGTTTGCGATCAACCAGGATTCCACGCCCAAATCGATCTGCGTGGTCATCTGCGGCATTCTGGCAGTGGGGTTTGGGTGGCACGCGTACCGGTGTTTTTTGCTGGCGTACAGGATCATCCGTTTCGTCCGCCTTCCCGGCCGGGGTTTTGACATAGAATCAAAGCAATGAGCAACGCACCTGACAAACTGGACTACGCTGCCCCAACCTCATCGGACAACACCGTGCAGGAGGTAGACGTCACGCTGCTATGGATTTTCGCAGTCTTGGCGTTCGTGATGTCGCTGCTGTTCGTCGCGGCGGTGCCGCTGTGCGTGGTGGCGTTGGTGCGCAACCCGGATGCGGTGACGGTGTTCGCGCTGATCTGTGCGCTGGCGATGTCGGTCGGGTTGATCGGCACGGGGGTCGGTTTGATCCGCCGGGCGCGACGCGGCAAGCACGTGGGCTAAACGGATCGGACCTGCTGGACGGTCAGAAAGACCAGGTGCGCCGCCTTCACTGGCCGGCCGGTCAGCGTCTCGATGTGCGTGCGGTAGGCCTTCATCTGACCTTCATAAAACGCCGCACGCGGGTCGATCGTCTCGGCGGTCACGTTGTCGGTCTTGTAGTCAACGATCGTCAGGCCGTCGTCTTCCACGATCACCGCGTCCAGCCGCCCGCGCACCATCTGCATGTCGGTGGAATCCGCAGCGGCGTCGTCTGGAATTTTTGTATAGGTGATCGATAGTTCGCGACGCAGATCTTTAGCGCTCGACAGCGCCTTGCCGATCGGCTGGGTAAGCAGCCACAGTATTGAGTCGCGGTCCTTGCGATTGATGGTTAGCAGGTCGTCGTTACTGAGGAAACGCCGGCCGACGAGTGATGTCAACTCGGCATCGAGCGATGCCGCGTCGCGTATTTTCGCCAGATCGATCCGCTGTAACACTGCGTGCATGATCGTGCCGCGGTCGGCGGGCGAGAGCACCTTCGTCTCGGCCAGGGCGCGGGGTAGACGCAATTCGTGTTCGAAGCTCACCACATCGCTCGTGCTGATGCTCTTGCCGCCGGGCGCGGTGCGACCCGACTTGGTGGAAGCGGTGACCGACGTGACCGCCGGGATCGTTGTCAGCGACTTGAACGGGTACGTCTGCTCCAGCCTCGCGATTGCCGCCGCGACGGCTTTGCTGCGATCGGGCGTCGATTGCAGCGGCTTCAGCCCGGCGATGGTCGCGGGAATGGTGTCGCCGGCGCGGAAGGAGAGCATTCGCTGTGCCTCAGCGTCGATGTCTGAGGCCGCGTGCCAGGTGCGCTGAAACGATCCGGGAACGCGGGTTTCGACGATCGAAATGGCAGGCCCGACCCATGCGAGCATGCAGCCCGCGTCCCGCACGTCGCCGGCGGGGATGGGGCCGGCGTGGCTTGCCCATGTATCGTCCCAATCGGTAAAGCATCCCTCGGCGGCGGTGCCGATCAGGATCAGGTGCTCCCTGGCGCGCGTGCCAGCCACGTACAACACACGCAGTTCCTCGGCGATCTGTTTGCGACGAATCTCATGCGCCGCCAGCGTGGTCGCGAGCGTGGCGTAGTGTACTTCCTTATCCGCATCCACAGCGCGGGCGGCGATGCCCACGGCATCGTCGAATAGAAGTTTGTCGGTCGCGTCGCGAAGGTTATGCGCCTTGCCAAGATCGGGCAGGATGACGACGGGGAATTCGAGGCCTTTGCTCTTGTGGATGCTCATGATCCGCACCGCGTTCTGCGCCACCCCCGCGGCCGCCGGCATGCCGAGATCGCCGTCTTCCTGAAGGCTGCCCAAAAACGCCAAAAACCGCGCCACCGTCGGGCGTTGAAACGCCTCGAACTGCCGCGCGCGGCTGTGCAGGTCCATCACGTTTGCGACGCGCTGCTCCCCGTCGGGCAGGCCGGAGATGTAGGAGAGATACGACGTATTTTCCAGGATCGCCCAGAGCACGTCGGCAACCGGCTTGTTCTGAGAAATCTGTCGCCACTTATCGAGTTGATCGCAGGTGGTTTTCACCAACAGAGCCAACTCGTCATCTTTCTCCGTGCGATACTGCTCAAACGCCTGATGGAAACACGGGCAAACCTTCGTCGGGTACGCCAGCCGGATCTGCGCGAGTTTGTCTTCTGCTTCCGCCCACCCGCTAAGCGGCGACCGCAGAAACGCCGCCAGCGCGATATCGTCGCGACTGCTGGCGAGCAGTTTCAGGACCGAGAGCATGTCGCCGATCTCGGTTGCGGCGAAGTAGCCGCTGCTGCTGTCGGCGTGGACAGGGATGCCGGCGCGGCGCAGGATCGTCGCAAAGTGCTCGGCCTTGATGCGCATCGTGCGCAGCAGGATGACGACATCGCGATACTCCAT
>JBBQQZ010000159.1:0-8483 GCA_038215325.1 Tepidisphaerales bacterium
GCCAGCCAAGGTCCGGCCGTACGCAGACGCTTGAAGATACCCACCGCCGAGATCATTCCCATACCCGACTGGCACACACGCAGCGACGTCTCCTTCAGCGAGCAGCCGTCGGCCAGATGCACCAGAATAATCCGCAGCAACGCTTCCACGCTGCCGATGCCGCGTAATCGCCGCACCGCGCCCAACGGCTTGGCTTTATCCTACCACCCCAGGGGCAATAGTCCCTTGACCAACTCCCACTCTGCCTCAACGTCGAGAATCCGCTTCCTTGCGATGGTATCCATGATCGCCAACATACCGAATGGCCGGATCGCCTTCACGTTAAGTTAACGCTTATACCCCCGTCCCCCTGCGATTCCAGCCGACAAAGCAGCCGCCGGACCTGACGATCCGTCCGACCGATCAGACGACCCGCCTCCGACTGCATCAGCTCGCCCGCACGAACCCTGGCCATCACATGCAACACGTCACGTTCTCGTTGGGACATCGAAATCCGGTTTTTCTCCATCCACACAGTGGACCACGACCCGCCCAAAACCGGACATTTCTACTTGGCTAAGACCGGACATTACAACTTGGGTACGACATTCCGGCAAAGGCAGACTGTCCGCTTCTGCCTATACCGACGTTCCGATTGAACCGACTTTTTGCTAACTCATTGCATCACCAGGCCGTTCCGCCTGCCGACTGCGGCCCGGCGTTCACGGCTTCCTGATCCGCCCCGATCAACAAAACAGGTGCGGCAATCACAATCGACGAGTAAGTGCTAACTAATATGCTAATCCGCAGAACAAATGTAAAGCCGTGGAAACTGAAAACCGGACAGGTGCGATTATCTTGACGCCTGGGTCATCAAAGGGGTCGGGTTTCTTTGATTTCGACTGAGTTTTTCTTATCATCCCCCGCATGCCAAGACGACTTCGCGAGGCGGCTGGTGGGATTTGCTATCACGTGCTCAACCGGGCGGTTGGACGGATGACGATCTTCGAGAAGCCGGAGGACTACGCGGCCTTTTTCCGGTGCGTGGGTCACGCGCAGGCGACGGTGCCGGGCGTGCGGGTGGTGTCGGTGGTGTTGATGCCCAACCATTTTCACGCGGTGCTCTGGCCGGTGGAGGACGGGGATTTGTCGGAGTTCATGCGGATCCTGACGGTGACGCACACCCAGCGGTGGCACGCGCATCATCACACGGCCGGGACGGGGCCGGTGTATCAGGGGCGGTTCAAGAGCTTTCCGATCCAGCGGGATGAGCATCTATTGACGGTGCTGCGGTACCTGGACCGGAATCCGCTGCGCGCCAAACTGGTGCGGCGTGCGGAGAACTGGCGGTACGGGTCGCTGTGGCTGAGCGGGCAGGCGGAGGCGCCGGCGTGGTTGCTCCCGGCGAGCCGTTGGCCCCTGAAGCGGCCGGCAGACTGGCTGGAATGGGTGAATACGCCGCAGACGCCGAAGGAGGAGGCGGAAGTGCAGGCGTGTATCAAGCGTGGCCGGCCGTACGGGAGTCCGCGGTGGACGAAACAGACGGCGCGCGACATGGACCTGGAGAGCACCATAACACCGCGTGGAAGGCCCGTAAAACATGCAAAAAAAAAAGAAACCCGACCCCTTTGAATTTTCTGGCGGCGAGGTTGGCGGGGCGGGAGCGCATGAAGGGACATCGCTTTTGCCTGGCGTCCGATAATGAGTGAGATTCCCCGCCAGCCCGTTGAACGCCGCATAGGAGGGAAACACCGAACGGACCGCACAGATTAACGTGGGTGTCATTCTGGCCGATGCAACAGACAACGGAGCATCGCCAATGTCGCAGGCATTTGATTTGATCGTGATCGGTTCTGGCCCCGCCGGGCAGAAGGCGGCGCTCAACGCCGCAAAGCTCGGAAAGAGCGTCGCGCTGGTCGATCGCCAGACCAGTCTCGGCGGCGTCTGTATTCACACCGGCACGATCCCCTCCAAGGCCATCCGCGAGGCGGTACTGCATCTCACCGGTCTGAACCTGCGCCAGGTCTACGGCGAAAGCTACTCGGTCAAGCAGGAAATCACGATGCAGGATCTGCTCTACCGGGCAGACCACGTCGTACGCACTGAAACCGAAGTCATCCGCAGCCAGATGCGCCGCAACCACGTACAACTTTTCTTCGGAACCGCCAGCTTCCTTGATGCACACACGATCCGCATTCAGCGCAACGAAGACGAACTGACCGACATCCGCGGCGAGTTCATCCTCGTCGCGGTCGGGACCGAACCGGCGCGGCCCGCCAACGTGCCGTTCACCCCCAACCGCGTCATCGACTCCACCGAACTGCTCTCGCTCACCAAGCTCCCCAAATCCATGACTATCGTCGGCGGCGGAGTCATCGGCAGCGAGTACGCCTGCATGATGGCGGCGGTGGGGGTGAAGGTCACGCTGGTTGAATCGCGTCCAAAACTGCTCGAGTTTGTCGACGACGAACTCATCGAAGCGATGCAGTTCCACCTGCGCGATCACGGCGTGCGCCTGCGTCTTGGCGAGAGCGTGTCGAAGATCGAACTCGACGGCCAGGACGTGCTCGCCACGCTCGCCAGCAACAAGACGATCCGCTGCGAAACGCTTCTCTACTGTATTGGCCGTCAGGGCGCGACCTCGTGCTTGCAACTGTCCAACGCCGGTCTCACCGCCGACAATCGCGGGCGGCTGAAGGTCAACGAGATGCACCAGACCGAGGTCCCGCACATCTACGCCGCCGGCGACGTCATCGGCTTCCCCGCGCTCGCCGCGACCAGCATGGAGCAAGGCCGGCTCGCTTCCAGCCACATGTTCCACCAGTACGTCGAAGCGCCCAGCACGATCTATCCGTACGGGATTTATACGATCCCCGAGATCAGCATGGTCGGCTCGACCGAGCAGCAGCTCACCGCCGCCGGCACGCCTTACGAGTGCGGGATCGCGCGGTATCGCGAGATCGCGCGCGGCCAGCTCATCGGCGACCACCACGGCCTCCTCAAACTCCTCTTCCACCCCCAATCCCGCCGATTGCTGGGTGTGCATACGTTCGGGACGGGCGCGACCGAACTGATCCACATCGGCCAGGCGGTGATGGCCGCCGGCATGCCCATCGACTACTTCATCGACAGCGTCTTCAACTACCCCACCCTCGCCGAGTGCTACAAAGTCGCCGCGCTGGACGGCATCAACCGCATCCGCGTGACCAGCGATACGACCGCCGAACTGAAGGCCGCGGCATAAGTTGTTCTGAAATCAACGTCTGAATCCCTTTTAAGTCGCGAGGGTACTCCCAATCCGCATGGCAGCAAGCACGACGCTAAAACCCTGACGTTCTCGACGCTCTCCCCCTACAATACTTTCGTGAACACCGACAAGACCTATCAGGCCGCCATCATCGGGGCCGGGCCGATTGGCATTGAACTCGCCGTCGCGATGAAACGCGCGGGGGTGGATTATGTCCACTTCGACGCCCGGCAGATCGGTTACACGATCAGTTGGTACGCGCCGCAGACGCGCTTTTTCTCGTCTCCGGAGCGCATCGCGATCGCGGGCGTGCCCCTGAATACGCCCGAGCAGCAGAAGGCGACCCGGGAGGAATATCTGGCTTACCTGCGCGGCGTCGTGGAGCAGTTCGAGCTGGATATCCACACCTATGAGCCCGTGACCGACATCCACAACCTCGGCACGGCGTTCGAGATCGAGACCAAGCCGTCCGGCGGGCGGCGCGTGTGGCGGTCGAGGTCACTCATCCTCTGCACCGGCGGGACCGACAAGCCCCGGATGATCAACGCCGAAGGGGAAAATCTGCCCCACGTGTCGCATTACTTCACCGACCCGCACCAGTACTTCCGCAAAAAGCTCCTCGTTGTCGGCGGCCGCAATAGCGCGGTGGAGGCGGCGCTGCGATGCCACCATGCCGGTGCGAAAGTTTCGTTCAGCTACCGTCGGCAGGCGCTGGTGGAACAGAGCATCAAGTACTGGTTGCTCCCGGAGTTCAAATCGCTGGTCAATTCCGGGCGTATGAAGGCTTACTTCAAGAGCACCGTGCAGCGGATCACACCCACCGACGCGCGGCTTCACCTCAGCGGTGGCGTTACGTTCGACGTGGACACAGACTTCGTGCTGCTATTGACCGGCTACGAACAGGACAACGCGCTTCTGAAAAAAGCCGGCGTTTCGCTCGAAGGCCCGAGCAATCAGCCGCGATTCGATCCCGCGACCATGCAGACCAACATCCCCAACCTCTACATCGCCGGCACCGCCATCGGCGGGACGCAGGAGAAGTACAGCGTCTTCATCGAAAACTGCCACGAACACGTCGACAAGATCATGCAGTCGCTTTTCAACGTGAAAGTCACGTCGTCGGCACTGGCGATCGATGCGCCCGAATCGTGAAGAGATGGATCCACGAATCTGCACGAATCGCCACGAATAAATAAGAAGAAAAGAGTGGAGCCGCAGATGGACGCAGATAAACGCAGATAAGAGAATTCAATTCCTATTCATTCATCTGCGTCTGTCTGCGTTCATCTGCGGTTCCAACGCATTGGATTTCATTCGTGTCGATTCGTGCAGATTCGTGGATCAACCTATTTCTGACACTGCGGACACGCGAACACGCTCCGCGACGCGAGTTCGAATTTGTGGATCACGCAGTTGCAGGTGGGGCAGTGTTTCTGCTTGTAGATGTTGGTGCGTTCGGTGATGCCGAGTTTCGCGGGTTTGATGCCTTCGAGATCGACGGTGATGATCTTGTTGTACTTCTCCCCGTCGGCCATCAGCTTGATCGCGTCTTTCCAGATTGAGTTGAACTGCCGGCGGGTGAGTTCGTTGCCGGGGTGTTTGGGGTGGATTTTCTGACGCCAGAGGATTTCGGTGCGGTAGATATTGCCGATGCCGGCGATGACGGACTGGTCCATGAGAAGCTGGCCGATGGGGGCGCGGGAATCGGTGATTCGGTCCCAGGCGCGGTCCGGGTCGGCGTCGTCGCGGAGGGGATCAGGGCCGAGGCGGTCGAGGATTTCTTCGTACGCCGGGCGGTCGATCAGTTCGCACTGGTTCGGGCCGTTGAGGTCAAGCGTGCGTTCGGTTCCGATGATGCGGATGCGCACCGCGCCCTTGGGATCGGGCGCGGGGTTGTCGTGGACGCGGAACTTGCCGTACAGGCCCAGGTGCAGGTGCAGCATGGGGCCTTTGGTGAACTGATAAAACAGGTGCTTTCCGCACGCCGAGACGTGCTTAAGCGTTTTTCCGTTGATCCGTTCGGCGTCCTGGACGAACCGGCCTTGCGGCGACTTGATCGTCAACGCCTGGCCGGCAAACCATGTGGTGTGATCCCGCGCGAGGCGGTGGATCGTGTGTCCTTCGGGCATCAAGGCTTTCTGCGAGCTACAGCTCGAGTTTCACAAGCAACTCATCCATCGGCGTGCCGGTCTGGGCGGACACGTCGGCCAGAATAGCCGAAAGCGTCCCAACCTTTATCGGACGATGGGCTGGAATGGTCAATTTCGCTTCGGGGTTGGTAGGAATTGCCATCTTGATGTGGCTTCCTCGCTGCCGGATCGTCACATGCCCGAGTTTTCCACGCCCACGCACCAAGTCTTGAAACCACGCATTACGCGGCAGCTTCATACGGCGATCACCTGGTCATGCACGTAGTGGAGGTGGATCAATTTCGGCGCTGCCATCTCGGGCTCGAAGTGGCACAAGACGGCTTCTCGCACGTTCTTCTCTATCTCTTCGCGCGTACCGTCTTGCGTAAAAATACTCGGGCCGACCGCACGGGCATTGTATCCGCCTTCTTCGGCTTCGGTGACGATGAAGATCAGTTCGTCCATTGCCGCAGTGTATCAAATGTCGCGGCAATATCAGCCACGGAAGGTGCCGCTACGGCATCTTCAGGTCGGTGAGCACGATCGGAACCTCGATATACCGGGCTTTGGTGGGCAGGACGACCTGGATGCGGTCGATCTCCTCCGCCAGGTTTCGCTGTCCGCCGCGGTTATCAAAAATGCGGAAGGTGATGTCCTTGCCGCGAATGCCTTGGGGGTTGGCGTTGACGCCTTCGAGCGGGCCGCCGTCGATTCCGTCGATGCGGACCGCGCCGGTACCCCAGATCGATTCCCATGGGGAATTCTTGAATCGCTCCAGCAACGAACCGCGGAGTGAGAACTGCACCCCGTTGCGCTGGTCATTTCCCGCCGGCGGGACTGAAATCGTCAGCCGCTCGTCCCCGTTCTCTCCGCCGTTGATCAGGTCGGCGGCTTCGAGGGCGACTTTCACGTCTTCGGTCGCGCACAGCACGCGCCAGGAGGCGACGAGCTTTTCGATATTCGTCACCCGCTCGGCCGTTCCGAATCGCAGCGACGTCAGCAACACCGCGAACCGCCGGCCGTCGACCTGGTCGATCTGGCTGGACGAACCGTACTGGTTGCGCGACCGCGGCGCCGCGATGTTCAGTTCGGTGATGTTCGCCGACTGCGACGCGCCCAGGGCACGCATCGACGGATCAAAGATCGCGGCGCACTGGATCGTGTAGTTGTACTGCTTCGTCGGCTCGCCTCGACCGAGGTTGGCGTAGCCTTCGACGACGACCGACTGAACCAGCAGCGTGATGTTGTCGTTCAGCGGAATCACCGATAGCGGCGCACCCGGCGAGAGCGCCAGCCCGCCGTACTCGCGATAGAGGGCGGCGGAGCACTTCGCCTGGACCAGGAAGTCCGCGACGACGCGCGACAGCGGCTGGTTGTCCGCCTTCAGCGTCACGCGAATGTCCTTGGCGGCCTGCGCGCCGCTGCGCGGACTGCTCGACGACATCTGAAACGCAACGCCGGTTTCGGCGCTGATCTTTTTCATCGCCTCGGCGAGCGGCACGTCGTTCAGGTCGATCGAGATGCGCGTCGGTCCGGCGGGTTGGGTGGTCTGGGCGGAGGCGATCGACACGATCGTGAGCAATGCGACGCTGAGAATTCGTGAAATCATGAAAGGACCCCTTCGGGTTTACGGGACGATCAGGTTGGCGGCTTCGAACGGGATCGAGATCACTTCGACCTCATTGGGCACCGACCACGTCACCTTCACCGGCTTGATCCCGTCCGGCCGGGCCGGGCGGGTGGCGGGTTGGGTGGCGGGTTGGGTGGAGGCGGGGCGGTTGGAACCGTCAGAGAAGAATTGAAGGAACATTTCATCACCCTCGGGCGAAGTCCGTGACCCGCCGGAGTTGATCCGCAGCGGCTCGCCGGCTTCGCCTGTTGCCTGGGCGCTTTCGTTGAATAGGAAGTTTAACCGCTGGTACATGTTTCCGCGCGCTTCAGGCTTGCCGGGCGGCGTCTTCACCGGCAGACGCCACGCGTCGCCGCTTTTTGCCAGCGGGCCGACCGTTAGTTTCACCCCGTCGAGCGTGATTTCAACCTGCTTGTCCAGCTCGGTGACGGTCGTTTTGCTGAACGACTTCACGTTTTTGAGCACCACCTCGCCCTTGAGCGATTTGATCTGCGCCGGATCCGGCTCGGGCCGGCTGAGTTGCAGCGATACGCTGAGCGTCGAACGCAGGCGCTGAAGGTTTGATCCTCCGAAGAACATGGTCGACGACGGCTTGGCTTGTTCCAGCTTGCGGCCTTGCTCGTCGATGGCTTCGATCAACTTCACCTCGGGTTGGCCGGTGAGCATCACGTCCCTGGCGGCCACGACGATGCTCACCGTAAATTCCTGTCCCGGCGAATAAGTCGTCTGCCCGGCGATCCGCATGGTGCGGATGCCGGTGATCCTGGCCTTCGTGCCGCCTTCCATGTCCTGACCAAAGTTGTTTCGCCGCTCGTTGAACCCCACGTCGTAGCTGGGCGAGATGCGAAACGCCTTCTCCGACTGGCGGTAGATGCCCAGCCGCAACGATTGGCCGAGCTGGTCGAGCGCGTCGTCCAGCGTCGCGGCGTCGATCGCGACGTCATACGTGATCACCGGCCCGCTGGCTTGTCGTTCCGCGTTGTCGAACGTGAGCGCGATGCCCGTCTCTTTGACGAACGCTGCCACCGCGTCAGTGGGGCTGGTGTCGGTGAGCGACAGCTTCACCGGCTTCGCCAGTTGCGCTGCCTCGCCCTGCCGCTCAATTTGCGCCGCCGGGACGATCTCGGTCTTCACCTCCGCCAGCGCGAGCGCGGGCAGGAGCGAAAACATGCATAGCACAATCATGCGGAGTTTCATTCGGTAACCCTTTTTTGGTAACCCTTTTCGGTGAGTTCAATCGGCTCACCGTCCCACCGGCACCGTAGCAAAAAGTTTACCGCGCACCGACCACGTCCGCCACCTGCGTTGGCACGCTTTCGACTACCTTTTCCAGCACCATGTCGGTGGTGATGCCTTCGGCTTCGCCTTCAAAGTTAAGAATGACACGATGTCGCATGGCCTGCACCGCGACATCTTTCACGTCTTGGAAGCTGACGTGGAATCGGCCGTCGAGCAGGGCGCGGACTTTGCTCGCCAGCGTGATCGCCTGGGCGGCGCG
>JBBQQZ010000160.1:0-8458 GCA_038215325.1 Tepidisphaerales bacterium
TTCGCGTCCGGATGCTTCGCCCCGAACTCCTTCACGCGACGCGCGATCTCGGGAAACAGGTAGCCTGCTTTGAGCTTCAGATAGTTTTCGTTGATGTAGGGCATAGGGGGAGGGAGTTTATCAGAGACTGCACCATTCGACACGTGGCGTGGGCGTCTCGCCCACGGGAAATAGGAACTTCATGAATTTTTGCGAGGGCGAGACGCCCACGCCACGATCTCACCTGGAAGCCGCGAAAATCAACAGTCCGATCAATATCACGAACAAAATCCCCGCCACAAGAACGCCGATCTTCCACGCATTCCAGGGCCTTTGACCGAACACGCTGCCCGTGCGGCCGTTGATCACGAATCGGAATGTCTGCCCGCGAAACCGATACGCGCTGATCCACACCGGCAAGAGCACGTGTTTGAAGGTGATGTCGTTATACTGCGTCTGTAGCGAATGAATCCGCTGTTCGTCCCCGCCGATGTCGGAGCGGACGGTGGCGCGGATCGTTTGCTCCATGATGCCCCGCGCGATCTCGAATCCTTCCGGCAACTGCACCTGGTAGGTCTGGGCGACAAACCCCGACAGATAGTCGTCCGCGTAGGGAACGAGCGAAGGCAAATCCCAGCCATTGAGCTTGCCGCGCAGGTCATCCGGCAAGGACCGATCCGCCAGCACCAGCACGTCGTCGAACTGATTCCCCACCCGCCCGGCGGCGATGTGCCAGCGGGTCTTTTGCACCTGGCGGGTCTGACGGACGCTCTTGCCGTTGACCATCGCGTTGAACGACTGCGTCTCGAAATAATGCTCGCCGCGCTCGCCGGTGTAGTCGGAGATCGTGTTGGCGTCATACGTCCACGCGGGAAGATACACCCCTTTCAGTCCGCCGGCGTCGGCGTGTTTTTTCAGGTCGCCGGGCGCGAACCAGAGTCCGTTCAGCCATTGGTCGAAGCTCGCCTTGGCGCGATCCGACTTGATCGCAAACGGCAACAGCGCCTTCGGTTTGATCACGGTGCGCGTGATCGAAGTCGCCACCACCGCCCGGCCACAGAACGGGCAACTGCCCGACGCCTGGCCATCGGGCAGGGTCGATTCCGACCCGCACCCATCGCAATGAATCACCGTCGCGTCGGTCTTCGGCTGCATCTGTTGCAGTTCGAGCAACTGCTTCGCGTAATCGATCTCCTCAATCGCAATTTCCGACTCCGCGATCTCGTTCAACATCCCGCAATACTGGCACTTGAGCGCGCGCGTCCCGGGCTCAAACTCGAGCATCGCGCCACACTGCTTGCAAGGAAATTGCTTCGTCTCAGGCATTCAGATTCATCCACGAATCTTCACGAATCAACACGAATGAAGATGAGGTAACCGCAGATTACGCCGATTACGCAGATGATGAAAAATGCATTGGTTCCAATCTGCGTCATCTGCGCAATCTGCGGTTCAAGCGTCTTTTGTCTGCGGATTCATTCGTGTCGATTCGTGAAGATTCGTGGATCCATTTCATTTCGGGATCGGCGGCGGGATGGAGCTGAAGAGATCCTTCAGTTCCGTGACGTCGCCGGCGGGTATCCAGTTGGGCATGCCTTGACGCCAGACCAGCGTATCGCGCGTGATCTGGTTGGCCTGGGCGCGGAGCTTGATCGTGTTGAGATCGAGCGGGCCTTGCTGTTGCCCGTCGATCGCGACGAAGAACCCGACCGCGCCGGGGATAGGCGGCGGTGCGACGTTCTGCGCGGCGCCGGTGCCCGACATCGCGCCGGCCATTTGGTTGGCCATCGCGAACCCCGCGCCCATGCCCACGCCCATGCCGGCCATGCCGTTGGGGTTCTCGGCGGCTTTCTCCATCGCCTGGGCGGCCTGGAATTTTGCGAACGCGTCCAGATTGCCGATCACGCCCATGCTCGTCCGCTTGTCGAGCATCGCCTCCACTTCAGGCGGCAGGGAAATGTTTTCCACCACCAGCGACGCCACCTCCAGGCCCATCGCCTGGAAGTCCGCGTTCACGCGCCCCACCAGCAATTTGCCCAGCTCGTCCTGATGCGCCGCCAAATCCAGCGCGGGGATTTTCGCTTCACCCAATGCATCGGCGAACCGCGCCACCAGCATGTCGCGAAGTTGTTCGCCGATTTCCTCGATCGTAAAGCGCTGATCCGTTCCGACGATGTTTCGGATAAACGAAGGCACGTCGAACACGCGGATCGCGAACGTGCCGAACGCGCGAAGTCGCGTCGGCCCAAATTCCGGGTCGCGCAGCATGATCGGGTTTGTCGTGCCCCACTTGCGGTCGGTGAAGATCCGCGTGCTGACAAAATACACCTCGGCCTTGAACGGGCTGCTGAAGCCGTATTTCCAGCCCTTCAGCGTCGCCAGCACCGGCAGGTTCTTGGTCTCCAGCGTGTACGTGCCGGGATTGAACACGTCCGCGAGCTGGCCTTCGTTCACGAACGCCGCCATCTGTCCTTCGCGGACGACGAGCTTGGCGCCGTGCTTGATCTCGTTGTCGTATCGCTGGAAGCGATTGACGATCGTCTCGCGGTCCTGGTCGAGCCATTCGATGATGTCGATCAGTTCGCCCTTGAGTTTGTCCCAGATACTCATGACTGCTCCCGGAAAGAATTGGCCCCAGAGGCGCAGAGACACAGAGAAAATGCACCGCAGGCGACGCCGACACAGTTTATCGGAATCGGCGTCATCTGCGAAACTTCCGATGTAGCATGCTACATTTCCGTGCATCGTTCGTCCCACCGTCCTGCGATCCATAACTCCCCGGCCGGCCATTCGTTACGCGATCGGACCGTCCGATTACGATCACGCTGAAACTTTGCACGTGCTACATTTGCTACATTTCTCGCCGTCCATATGTAGTCGGGCACCTCTGATAAAGCCGCGGAACCTTTCCCGCGCGACCGGCGCGCACACGCACGCCACGCGCGGGGCAAGTCCCGCGGCTTCATGGGTTGCGGCGTGAAGTTGGTCCTCTACATAGACCGCCGCGCTGCGCGTTTGTCATGACAAAGGCGCAGCGCGCACTCGTTTTTCTGCGTTTTTTTCTGGTTAGCCGCGACGCGTAGCGGAGCGTCCGGGATGCGGGAGCGCTCCGCATCGCGTCGCGGCTAACCGGGATCGGCGCAAGAAAAGGCAGGCCGGGGACACCGGCCTGCCTGAAGTTCGTTCAACATTTCAAAACGCGTCGCTCACGCGACCGGCGGGTTCTGGGGGTTGTCGGTCGGGGGCAATTCGCTCGTGGTGACCGCGGGTGTTTCGGTCACCGTCGCCGCCGCCGGGACGGGCTCGGGTTGGGCGTCGGCGAAGTCGTCGTCGCTCGGCTCGAGGTACACCTCGTCCATCGCGGTGGCGTCCACTTCCTTACGCATCAGGTAGTAGATGATCGTGCTGCTGCTGAAGTACAGGCTAATCGCATACGCGCCCAGCAGCGCCAGCGTCAGATAGACCCAGAACGCGATGAAGAACGACCCGAAGCAGTGTGCGCCGCTGAGCGCGGTGCTATTCATGTAATAGGACATGTTCATCATGCCCTCCGGCAGCGGCCTCATCGCCGGCCACATGCTGTCCCACAGGCTCGATCCGTCGCGAGCGTTGCCCCACATCATCATCCCCACACCGGCGTGCGTCAGGCTCAGCAGCAGGTAGAGGAAGAAGCGGACGAACAGGTACGTGATCGCGCCGTACACCAGCGCCACGAGCGAGTAGAAGATCAGTTGCCACGGCCGGGCGTAGAGGTAGCTGAACGAGCGGCTGACGGCGTCGAAGCTATCGGAGCCTTCGACGGCGATCGTCGGGTACATCAAATGCCCGCCGCCGATGAGGCCCAGCGCCGTCAGGGCCATCACCAGGCCGGCGAGGATCGCGAGGATGAAGAGCACGCCGACCAGGATCGACCACAGCCCGCCGATATAGCTGACGGACATGAGCGCCGACAGCAGCCCCAGCAGCACCGCAATGACGACCACGATCAGGATCGGGATCACCGGTGCGAAAACGAAGCTCAGCACCTTGCCGGTGCTGAAGCGAAGCGCCTGACGGACGGAGATCTTCTCATCCCGCGCCACCTGCACCGCCGCGATGCGGGAGATTGCCCCGCCGGCGATCGCCATCAGGAGCACGTAAAATGCGAAAAAGAGAGTGAAAAAGACGTAGTGCTGTGTGATCGCCCACTTCGGGCCGACGATGAAGAACCGCTGCAACGCGACGATCACGTTGCCGAAATCGAGCCCCACCGCACTAGCGGCGGCGGCGTCGACCTGGTTGATCTCGTAGCTGATAAAGTGGATGAACAGACCTTCGCCTTCCAACGGCTCGAACCTGCGAACGGCCGTGCCGTACTCGGCATAGGCGCGCTCGATGCGGGTATCGCGCGTCTTCCTCGCCTCTTCGGTCTGCTGGTCGGCGGGAAGCTTGTCAAAATCCTCTTCCAGCGTCTTGATGACGTTGTCGCGGTTGACCTTGGCGACGTAATTAAGGTCGTCAACATCGCCCACCGCAGGTTTGCCGGCGAACGCCAGCGCCCGTTTCAGGTCGTCGTAACGTTCCTGCGCCGCCGCCTTGCGGGTGGCGTGGAAATCGCCGGTCGATGATTCGTGACGCGAAATTTCCTGCGGCATCGCGCGCGAATGCGTCGGCCACAGGCCATCCAGCAGTCGGCCGCCCGTGTACAGCAGCAGCAGCGCCGCCAGCGCCAACAGCAGCTTCGACGGGTCGATCGCCAGCCTGAACCCGCGGAACAAATGAACGAACGGAAAAACCGACTTCCAATCAATCTTCCGCAGTGTCTGGTCTTGCTCGGCCATGATGTGCTCGTTTCCCTTCAACTAAGTTGCGCGGAGTATAACCCTAGGTGGGGAAGGGACAAGTGACCGGATGCATTGTCCGGATAAGATTTCAGTCCGCAGGACGCGTTGAACCCCCCTTTTTCCTTCGCCGCATGCACCTATTCGCCTCCCCCGAGGGCGGCAACTCCGCCGATCGACGTTTTTGCTGGCATCGCTGGTGATCCGTTCGGTGATCCGGTGAGCGACTACCGCTCATCGGGTTCCCCGTCCCCGGCGTGCGATTCGTCGTCGGGGAGCACGGGAATCTGGTACTTCCCATCCAGCCACCGCGCCAAGTCGATGGTCCGGCACCGGTCCGAACAAAACGGAAACGTCGATCCCTCTTTCCCGGCGGTCGCGATATCGACGGGGATCTTGCAGATGGGACATTGCATGATGCCAGTGTCGAATGTCGAGTGACGAATGTCGAGTATCAGGCCGGCGGGTGATTCGACATTCGCCATTCGTCATTCGACATTTCCTCATCCCACCGTTTGTTTCGTCATCGCCGCCACGATCCGTTCCGCCACTTCCACCGCCGCCAGGCCGTCGTCGCCGGTGACGATGGGGGGCGTTTGGTTCACGTAGGCTTCGATGAACGCATCCAGTTCGCCGCGCAGGGGTTCTTCGTCTTCGATCTGAAGTTCCTGTACGTCCACCAGATCGGTGTAGACGACTTCCGACAAATCTTCGATCTGGCCAGTTCTGATCTGCTCGACCACGTCGCGGATCGTCTGGACGTTCTTGCCCTTGCGGATCGCGATCCCGTAACGCTTGGCGTAGTCCAGCGAGACGTACTGGTCGTTCCCAAATACGCGTAATTTTCGCTCGGTCTTCAGGCTCAGCCGTGACGCGGTGATGTTCGCGACGCAGCCGTTTTCAAACCGCAGGCGGGCGTTGCAGATGTCTTCGACGTCGCCGATGACGTTCACGCCCACCGCGTCGATGCTGATGATCGGCGACCGCGCCAGTTGCAGCACGATATCGATATCGTGAATCATCATGTCGAGCACCACGCCGACGTCGATCGACCGGAAGCTGAGCGGGCTGATGCGGGTGACTTCGATAAAACCGGGGACGATCTGGAGTTCGAGCATCGCCCGGACCGCCGGGTTGAAGCGTTCGATGTGCCCGACCTGGACCATCGCCTTGTACCGCGCCGCGATCGCGAGCAGTTGGCGTGCTTCGTCCGAGTTCTTTGCCAGCGGCTTTTCGATCAGGCAGGCGATCCCGCGCTCCAGGAACGGCGTCGCCAGCGGCAGGTGCGCCGTCGTTGGCACCGCGATCGTGACGGCTTTCACTTCGTCGAGCAGTTCTTCGATCGTCTCGGCGTGCAGGGTTTCGTATTCGTCTGCGGTATCCCGCGCCGCGTCCTGGTTGGCGTCGTAAACACCTGCCAGCCTCACGTTGGGCATTTGCGAGTAAACCCGCGCGTGCAAACGCCCCATCCGTCCACAACCGATCACCGCCACAGGTACTGATTCGCTCATGATTACGCCCACGTTACTGGAAAAGCTCGGTTTGCCTCAAATGCGACACTTCAGTCTACTGCGGCGCAACGCCGCTGGGTTTGAGCAGTTGCTGGGCCCGGTTCCGCACGGCCTGGTCCGGATCGGCGAGGCAGTCGACCAGGAAAGAGTCGTCAGCGACCAGCGCCGCAGGGGCGCGGGTGTCGTGCGTGTTACTTTGGATAAATGCCTTAATACGGTCTGACGCCTCGGGCGCGAGCGTTTCCGGGTCGATCCGCATTGCCGCCTGCACCCCGCGCCGGCCGAGCGAGGCGAGTTCGCGGCTGGCGCGTTGCCGGATCGCCGGGTCGCGATCGGCAAGGTCGGGCAGCAGCTTCTGGATCGTCTCGACGTAGCGCGGTTCGACGGGCAGATTCGGGAACACGCGATACACATCCCCCGCCGCCGGCTGGAGGACGTTGGCGTGGCCTGCGAGCAGGCGCATGACCGGCACAAGATACGTCCGCGCGTCGGCGGGCTGTTCGCGTAGCATCTCGCGGGCGCTCGAGGCGCGGGCGATTCGGTTGGTCTTGGATTCGCCTAAAGGCGCCAGCGCCAGTTCGGTGAAATCGCGCGAGAAGACGACCAGGATTGACGTCGCCGACCCGTCCGGTTCGACGACCGCCGCCTGCACGGCGCTCTGGCCGGGGGTGATTTCGATCTTGGTCAGCCGGATCGTCATGTCCGCCAGCGCGTCGTCGGTGGCGGCGATCAGTTGAAGGTGCTGCGTACCGTCCGCTTTGCGGTCGTCCCACACCCTGCCGGTGCAGGAAAGCTTCCAGGCGTAGTCGCTGCCGTCGATCTCAACGACGCTCGTGCGCCAGTTCGTCAGCATCGGCTCGACCCGCGAGCCCGGCTGCGCGATCAACCGATGCACGCCGCGCTCATCGACCAGTTGCACCAGTTCCGAGAGCGCCAGCTTCGCCTGCGGCTTCGTCCAGCCCCCATCGACCAGGCGCCAGCCCGGCCGGATGTATTTGCTCTTGAGCACATCCGACATCTTCGTAGTCGGTTCGCGCTTCTCCGCGAACGACGGGACGGCCAGCACCAGCACGAGCAGTATCGCGATCCATCGCATGGCGACGATCATATCAGACACCCAACAAAAACGGCGGCCGAAGCGGATCGGCCGCCGGAGTTCTGTGGATGGTGGCGCGGTGCTACTCTACGTGGCACATTTTCATCTCACCGCCGCACGCCTTGCAACTGTGAACAATGTCACCCGCGACCTTCCCCCGTCCGACCTGTAGGTACTCGCCTGCGGCGTTCTGGCAGTCCGGGCATACCATGCTCTTTTCCGTGCGCTTGACGACCGTGACCGCGTCGCCCTTGCCGCCGTGCATCGGCGTGCTGCTGGTCGCCCAGGTGACGCCGCACTTGGCGCACTCGACGCCCATCTGGTGCCCCGCCATCTTGTGTGATTTGCTGTCCGACTGACATCCCGACGCGATCGCGCCAAGACCGATCATCGCTGACAACGCCGTAATCTTGATGAAACTGAACATGATGGACCTCTTCCAGTAGATTCCGATTCGCGGCCGGCGGGCTCTCGGTCCCGGCATCGGCCGCGTCTCTGCATCACAGAACGAGTCGAGCGTGTACAAAAGTTCAAAAAATCCGGTTTGGAAATTCGGTTACGGCGACATCAGGTCGGCCGTCACGCGCTCAAGCCGCTCCACCGGCAGCGTCGAGATCACGCACAAAAACCGATCCCCCTGGCGGCCCATGAGCATATTCAGCCCGTCGTGCGACTGCACCGTGAATGCGTTGCCGGCGATCTGGACGGTTTGGCCTTCGGGGAGGCGGAAATTGTCCGCGTCGGTGACCGAGACCGAGACGTCCTGCCCGTCAACCTTCAGCCGCACGCTGGCAATCCGGTGCGCGCCGATCATGTGAATGCAGCATGACACGACCTTTTGGTCCGGCGTGGTCGAAGGCAGGTCCGGCGCTGCCGGCCAGTCGCGCGTCAGGGCGGCCTGGGCGTCGGGGATCGATTTCACCAGCTGCCCGTGCGCGGGCATAAAAACCGTTTCGCGGTGCAGTTGCGCCAGAAGCGCCGGTGACGCCAGCACTTCGTTCGAACCCAGACTCAGCACCAGCAGCACGACCACGACCCCCAGCACCACGCTC
>JBBQQZ010000161.1:0-8381 GCA_038215325.1 Tepidisphaerales bacterium
CGCTGACTTGCTTGATCGACAGCGAAATCCGGCGCTTTTCCGGATCCACTTCCAGGATGCGCACTTCGGTCGATTGCCCGACCTTCACCACGTCGCTGGCACTCCGCACGCGGCGGTCGGAGAGTTCAGAGATGTGGATCAGGCCCTCGAGGCCGGGTTCCAGCTCAATGAACGCGCCGAAATCGACCACGCGCTGCACCGTGCCCGTCACCACGTCGTGACGGTTGTACTTCTCAGCCGCAGTCTTCCACGGGTCGGGGCCGGCTTGCTTCAGACTGAAGGTCAGCTTCTTCGCCAGCGTGTCGATCGCGATGACCGACAGCTTCACGATATCGTTCTGCTTGAGCACTTCGCTAACCGAATTTACCCGCTGCCAACTGATCTCGCTGACTGGGAGCAGGCCTTCGAGGCCTTCTTCGATTTCAATGAATGCGCCGAATTTTTCAATCCGCGCCACCCGGCCGGTGACCGGCATGCCGACGGAGTATTTCATCTCCGCGCCCTGCCACGGGTCGGCCATCAACTGCTTGAGGCTCAGGCTGATCTTGCCCGACTCGCGATCAAACTTCGTCACCTTCACATCGACCAGGTCGCCGACGTTGACGATCTCCGTCGCCTTTACGCCGCGCCGGTGCGAGAGTTCGCTGATGTGGATAAGCCCGTCGGCGCCGCCGATATCGACGAACGCGCCGTAGTCCATCACCGACCGGACGGTCCCGCGCCGCGTCTGGCCTTCGGCCAGTTCTTCGAACAAGGTCTTCTGCAATTCTTTGCGTTCCTGCTCCAGCACCTGCCGGCGGCTGACGATCAGATTTTTGGCTTTGCGGTCCACCTTCTGAACCGCGACCTTTAGCCTCTGGCCGATGAAGACAGAAATATCTTTGTGGAATTGGAGATCGACCTGTCCCGACGGCATGAACGCGCGGACGGTGCCGATCTGCAGCTCAAGCCCGCCTTTGTTCATCGCGTTGACGGTGCCTTCAAGGATTTGGCCCGGCTGAATGGTTTCCCACTCGGCGTGCGCGAGTGCGGCACCTTTCTTGAGCAGCTTGTAGATGCCTTCGTGTTCATCGAAGCGTTCGACGAAGAACTCCATCACGTCGCCGATGCGCGGTTCGGTTTCGAACTGCGTGAGCGGCGCGACACCCTGGTTCTTGCCGTCCAGTTCGACGAGGATCTCGCCTTTCTGGATCTGGATCGAATGGATGACCCCGGTGTGTACACCATGGATCCGCTGCCGACCCTCGTCGCCGGGCGTGGCGGCGATGATCTGCTCCATGGACACACCCGCGAGCGCGGCGTCGATCTGCTGATCGAGCTCCGTGTCAACGTCGGGCCTGAACTTCTCTTTCGACTGATCGATAAACGAATCCTGCGTCATGCTTTGTTCCGGTCTCCAAGAACGCGGCATGTTAACCACATTCGCTGGAATTCAATAGCGGCGTGCGAGAAGGGATCAGGCGGATTTGCGTTTTGAGGCCTTGGCGAGCCAGAGTTTGACGGCCTCATGGATCAGCCCCGCCCGGGTCAATTTGCTCGCTTCGGCGGCGGCATCGGCTTGGGCGAGGAGGGCAGGATCGAAGGTCACGAGCACGCGTCGTGATTTGTCGGCCTCGGATTTCCGAGGACGACCACGACGCGGCAGCAGGCGGGCGTTCTTTTTGTAGGGCAGATCGATTGCCGAGAACGGGGCGTCATATTGGTCTGACTCGGCGTCGAGTTCCGCGAGTGTCATTTTCCCCAGTTTTCCGGGCAGGAACGGGAATGCAGCTTTCTTCGTCAACTTCATCGCTTTTTTCTCCTTCCACGGCGTCTTTCGTCGGGCTGCAGCGGTCGAGCATGGATGACGAACAGCCGATCGCCATCGTCATCGATGGTGAAAAACACCTGTATTCAAAGCCCAGATCGCGTCGGCCCCACTACGAGCCATTTCTCGTTCCCGATCGGCTTCGGATGCCGAGCGCTATCGACAACGTACTCGACCTCCTCAACAGAAAGGCCGTGCAATTCGACCTTGCCGACGTTCCACGCGTTCCAACGAAAGACATAGTGCCGCATAAAAGTATATACCGATTTTCAACCGCTGCAACCTTATTTGCTGACCAACTCCAAGATCCGGGGGGCAAAATAGCTGATGATCAGGTCCGCCCCGGCCCGTTTGATGCTGGTCAGGGACTCGACGATCAGCCGGTCCTCGTCGATCCACCCCTTCAGCCCGGCGGCGCGGATGAGGGCGTATTCGCCGCTGACCTGGTAGGCGACGACCGGCACGTCCACGTGCTGGCGCACCCGGCTGAGGATATCCAGATACGCCCCGGCCGGCTTGACCATCACCATGTCCGCGCCCTGGGCCAAATCTAAATCCACCTCCCGCAACGCCTCCTCGACGCCCCGGGCGGGATCCATCTGGTAGCTTTTTCGATCGCCGTGCGACGGAGCGGAGTCGGCGGCGTCGCGGAACGGGCCGTAGTAGGCGCTGGCGTACTTGACGGCGTAGCTGAGGATCGGCGTATCGAGGTGCCCCGCTTCGTCCAGCCCTTGTCGGATCGCGCCGACCATGCCGTCCATCATGCCGCTGGGCGCGATCACGTCCGCGCCGGCGTTCACATGATTCACCGCCTGCCTGACGAGCAGGCCGAGCGTCGCGTCGTTATCAACGGTGGATCGGTCGGGCGTCAGCGGCCCGCAATGCCCGTGGTCGGTGTATTCGCAGAGGCACAGATCGGTCATCGAGACCATCGGATTGCCCGATGATTTGGTTTTGCGGATGAGCTGGCAGACGACGTTGGACGGGTTGAGCGATTCCGAGCCCGCCTCGTTCTTCTTCGCCCGATCGATCACGCCAAATGCGATATACGCCCCGAACCCCGCGGCTGACATCTCCGCAAGCCAGTCGGCGGCGACATCCACCGACATCTGGAAAACGCCCGGCATCGACGCGACTTCTTTTTTCACGCCCGAGCCTTCGCAGACAAAGACGGGGACGATGATGTCGCTACGTTTAAGTTGCACGCGTTGGAGGAGCGTTCTGAGCAGCGGATGTTTGCGCAGCCTTCGCGGCCGAATGATTTGATCCATAACCCAATCGAGTATACTCGCTAAACCATGGGGACGCGCTTCATCCTCGGACGGGCGGGCAGCGGGAAGACACACTTCCTGCACGAGGAGTTGGTGCGCTTCGTCCTTGCCGACCGCCTGACCGCCAGCGTGCTGCTGATCGTCCCCAAGCAGTCAACCTTCACCGCCGAGCGGGCGATCGCGACCGATCCGCGGCTGGGCGGATTCGTAAACGTCCGGGTGATCGCGCCGGACGACCTGGGCGAACTGGCGCTGGTCGAAACCGGAGCGTCGGTCGGAGCGAAGCTCGACCCGGTCGGCCGAGGGTTGATCCTCAGCCATCTCCTCCGCACGCATTCCCGGGAACTGATCCATTTTGGCCAAAGCGCCACCCAGCCGGGGATGGCGGCGCAGATCGACTCCGCTTTTAGTGAATTCGAACACGCCGGGCGAAACCTGTGCGATATCGATGATCTGCTAACCAGCGCCAATTCCTCCGACGACACCCTCCAGCAATCGCTCGGCCGCAAGTTGCAGGATCTTTGCACGCTCTACAAACTCTACCAGCAGTACCTCACCGACCACGGCTTCGACGCCTTCAACCGTCAGGCACTCGCGCCGCAGGCGATCGAGGACTGCCCGCTCTTCCAGCGCTCGCTCGTGCTGGTCGACGATTTCTACGAATTCACCGCCTATGAACGCCTGCTGATCGCCTCGATCGCGAAAACCGCGCCGCAGACGCTGATCTCGATGCTGGTCGATCCGGCATCCCCAATTGTCCACAACATCCACCACCTCCCCGCCGACACCGAAGTGTTAAGCCGGCCTGAACTGACGTACCGCAAGCTGCATTTCGAGCTGCTCAAGGCCGGCGTCACGGTCGATCCGCCGCTGGTGTTGAAAGCGCATCTGCGGTTCACGTCGGATGACCTGAAAGCGGTCGAGGCATCTTTCCTGATGCCCGCCGGCAAGCCCATCGCCTCCAGCGGCGCGGTTCAGCGAATCGTCGCGACCGATTATTCCGACGAAGTGGACGCCGCGGCGCGCGAGATCAAATCGCTGTTGACGCTTGGGTATCGCCTGCGGGAGATTTGCGTGCTCGCCCGCTCGATCGAGGATTACGAACCGCTGATAAACGGTTCGTTCGCCGAACACGACATCGCCTATTTCGTTGACAAGCGACGTCAGGCCGAGCACCACCCGCTGGTGCGCACGCTCGGCGCGATCGGGATGATCGTTCAATCGCGTTGGGCGCTGGAACCGGTGATCGAACTGCTCCGCGCCGGGCTCGCTGGCGTTGGACCGGCGGACGTGGATCTGCTGGACGATTATGTCCGCCAGCACAACGTCCCGCCGGCGGAGTGGCAGAAGGACGCGCCGTGGACCTTCCACCGCCCGAGCAACGACGAAGAATCAGCCGGCGCCCGATCGCAGTTCACCCCGAGCGAAATCGATCGCGTCAACACCACGCGCGTACTGGTTCGCAAGGCACTGGCCGACGTCGGTACAAGCGATTGGTCCAGCAGCAAGAAGCCGATCCGCCAGTGTGTGACCGACGTTTTTCGGGTTCTCGATGCACTTAAAGTGCGCCCTGCACTGCTCGCCTTGGTAAAAACCGCAGAAAACCAAGATCGGGTTCAGGACCGCGACGAACACTTACAGGTCTGGACTCGCGTCACCGAACTGGCCGACCAGATTGTCGATCTACTGGGCGACGTCGAAGTCACCGGCCAGGAGTTCGCGCAGTTGCTATTGCAGACGCTCGCGGAGCTCGATTTGGCGATCACCCCGCCGACGATTGATCAGGTGCTGGTCGGCTCGGTCGAGCGCACGCGCACCGGCGCGCCCAGGGCCGTCATCCTGCTGGGGATGAACGCGGGGCAATTCCCCAAGTCGATCCAGGAGCAGGCCGTTCTGAACGACCGCGACCGCCACGCGCTGAACCAGTCGGGCGTCGAAGTCCGCCCTGCCAGTCGCCAGGCGATTCTGGAGGAACGCTTCCTCGGCTACCTCGCACTCACCCGCGCCTCCGACCGCCTTACGCTCATCCGCATCGCATCCGACGCGCAGGGAAACGAACTCGAACCGTCGCCCTTCTGGCGCGATATCGACCGCGCGATCGCCGGGTCGCCGATCACGACCCCTACCGGCACGATCGGGCGGATCGCGACGCCTCGTCAGCTCATCTCCCATACGCTCCGGTGGGCGCGTGTTCCGCGTCCCGAGACGCAATCGACCGAAACTGAAGCGCTCTACGACTGGCTGACCCGCGCCAGCGACGAACGCATCACCATGGTTCGCGACCGCGCCTGGCCGGTGCTGCGATACGCCAACGCGCCCAAGCTGTCGAAAGCGATCTCGTTACGTCTGTTCGGCACGAAGCTCGAAGCCAGCGTGTCGCGATTCGAATCGTTCGCGGCCTGTCCGTTTCAGCACTTCGCCCGCTACGGATTGCGACTTCAGCAATCGCCCGATTCAGACATCACCGCGCTGGACCTCGGCAGCCTGTACCACACCGTGTTGGAGCGCCTGGTCCGCAAAGCGATCGAGGAGAAGATCGATTTCGCCAAGTCCGATCAGCTCACGCCCGTACAAATACGCGAGATCGCACAGAAGGTCGGTGAGCAGCTTCGCAACCAGGTCTTCCTCTCCAGCGCCCGCAACCGCTACACGCTCGAGCGGCTTGAGATGGTCGTGCATCGGCTCATCCGCGCCCAGCAGTTCGCCGCAGACAAAGGCGTATTCCGGCCGGGCTTTGCGGAACTTACGTTTGGAAAATCAGGCCAACTCCCCCCGCTCACCCTCCAAACGCCCGGCGGAAACAGCGTCGTCCTCAGCGGCAAAATCGACCGCGTCGATATCGACCTCGCCCGCAGCCAGTACACCGTCATCGACTACAAACTCGCCGGAGAGCAACTGTCGCTTGGGTACGTCGCCCACGGCTTAATGCTGCAACTGCTGACCTATCTGCTGGTCCTCGACGCCCACGGCGAAACCCTCACCGGCGCCAAGCTCACTCCCGCAGCCGCGCTCTACGTGCGGCTGTTGCGGTCGATCGACTCGACCAAAGATCCCGCGAGCGACCCGGACCCGGAAACCCCCGAGTTCCATGCCAAGCACAAGCCGCGCGGCCTGATCAATTTCAGCGGCGCGGACGACCTGGATACGTCTTTCACCACCACCGGCCAGTCCGACGTCTACGCGATGCGCCTCAAAAAAGACGGTACGCTCTACGACAACACCGACGCGGTCGAAACCGAGCAGTTCCAGCAGCTTGTCACGTACGTCCACGACAAGATCGTCAACCTCGCCGACCAGATCATCGAAGGCAACATCGCGGTCGCCCCCTATCTCATCGGCGGGGATACGCCTTGCGGGTACTGCCCGTATCCGCGCGTTTGCCGGCTCGATCGGCTCATCAACGAGTACCGCGTACTCCCGCGCCTCAGCCGCAAAGAAGCGCTCGAGGAGATCAATCAAGGCGGCGCTTCATGAACATTCGCTGGACCCCCGATCAGCTCAAGGCCATCCACACCACCGGCCAGAACCTCCTCGTCTCCGCCGCCGCCGGGTCGGGGAAGACCGCAGTGCTGGCGGCCAGATGTGCGTATCTCGTTTGCGACGCACCCGATCCGTGCGACGTCACCGAACTGCTCGTCGTCACCTTCACCAACGCCGCCGCCGACGAGATGAAAAAGCGGATCGGTCAGGCGATCGCACAAAAAGCCGCCGGCAGTGACGACCCGCACTTGCAGCGGCAGATGCTGCTCGCCGGCGCGGCGCAGATCTCCACCATCCACAGCCTCGGCCAGAGCATCATCCGCAGGCATTTCCACGAACTCGGCGTCGATCCCGCCTTCCGCCTGCTCGACCAGGACGAAGCCCGCCTCCTGCGCGCCGAACTCGTCGACGACCTGCTCGAATCCCGCTTCGACGACGAGACCGCAACGGACTTTCGCAAGCTCGTCGATCTCTACGGCAACGGCATCCCGCACGCGGTCGCCGGGCTGGTTTTGGGACTGCACGCAAAACTATCGAGCCTGATCGACCGCGACGCCTGGCTTCGCGATCGCCGGGCCAAGCTGGTGGAGGCGGCCGACAAACCGCTGAACCAGTCGGAGATCGGCCTCGCGGTCATCAACGCGGCACGCGAACAGATCCGCACGCTCGCCGAGAGCGCTGCGCGGCTGGAGCGCATCATCGATACATATCCGACGCTAGGCGCGTACGGCGTTCACGTTCGCGGGATCGAATCACACTTACGAACATGGGAGGAAACCATCGGCGTCTCCTCCTGGAACGCGCTGGCGGCGGACATCGTCGCGTTCAAGCCCGAGACCATTCCGCGTCTTAAAGCGTCGCCCGAGAAGGAGGCGATGCAGGCAAAAATCAACGACCTCAAAGACCGCATCAAGACTTTCGTCGGCGGCGGGTTGTTCGCGTTCGCGGAGAACCAACTGCGAGAAGGTGTGCGCGGCACGATCTGGGTGACCGACCAGATCACTTCGCTCGTCACCGATTTCGATTCGGCCTACACTTCCGCGAAGCGCGACGCCGGCACGCTGGATTTCAACGATCTCGAACACCTCGCCCTGCGCCTGCTGCAAGAGCCCGGCAGCGATCCCCCAGCGCCGTCAAGAATCGCGCGCGAGTATCAACGGCAGTTTCGGTACGTGATGGTCGATGAGTACCAGGACGTCAACCAGGTGCAGGACACCCTCTTGGCGCTGCTGGGCCGCGAACGCAGCCACTTCGCGGTCGGCGACGTCAAGCAAAGCATTTACCGCTTCCGTCAGGCCGATCCCAGGCGGTTCATTGATCGCTACGTCCGCTACAAGAAGGAGAAACCCGCGCCCGGCGAAGTAATCGACCTCCAGAAAAATTTCCGCTCGCGTGCCCCGCTGCTCGAAGCGCTCAACGGAGTGTTTGAGTCGCTGATGACCAAGGAATCGGCGGAGGTGGCTTACAGCGCATCGCAGCGGCTTGTGCCGAGTGCCACCTACGCCGATGGTGACGGGCTGTTTATTGGCACGCCGATCGAACTGCACGTGATTGAGAAGCAATCGCCCGGCGCGGCACGCGAATTCGATAACGACGAGCGCGAAGCAATCATCGCGGTCACCCGCATCCGCGACCTCATCGGCCGCGCGAAAGTCGCCAATCGCGACGGCTCGAACCGGCCAATGGAGTATCGCGATGTCGTCATCCTGCTGCGCACGATGCGCATCAAGGCCGAGCACTTTGCGACGATCCTGCGCCGCGCCGGCATCCCTGTCCACGCCGACAGCAGCAGCGGCTACTTCGCCGCAACCGAGATCGGCGAC
>JBBQQZ010000162.1:0-8380 GCA_038215325.1 Tepidisphaerales bacterium
TTTCATGCGTCCTCGCTGTCATCCCGCTCGAGGCTTACCCCCGCGCTTGCTCGCCGGGGGGGCCGCGCGGGGGGGGCCGGGTTGGGGGCGCGCCCACCCGCGCCGCGGCTACCCGGGGGACGTCCCTCGCGCAGAACCACCGCAACTTGCGCCCGCGACTGACACTGATTACAATCCGACTCCATGACCGACTCCTCTCGCCCCGCGGAGCCTGCGCAGGTACTCGACTATCAGACTGGAACGACGGAAACCAGGCGGTCCGTCCCCGATCACCCTGCGATCGGCCCGCGGCTGTCGGTCATGATGTTCCTGCAATACGCCGTCTGGGGCATCTGGTTGCCCTATATCGCGACGTATCTTGGCGCTCCAACCACCGGAGGCGGCCTTGGGTTCACCGGCGGGCAGATCGGGTGGATCCTGGGGCTCGCCGGCGCGATCGGCGCGGTCGCCGCCCCGTTCATCGCCGGTCAGGTCGCCGACCGCTACCTCAACGCCGAACGCGCCCTGGCAATCCTGCTGCTCCTCGGCGGCGGGATCAACATCGCGCTGTCGCAGACGCACGACTACTACACCTTCCTCGCGCTCTCGATCGCCTATTCGGTCGTCTACATGCCCACCCTCTCGCTGACCAACTCCATCGCCTTCCAGAACCTCGCAGACCCCGAAAAGCAGTTCCCGCCGATCCGACTGTGGGGGACGATCGGGTGGATCGTGGCGTCGGTCGCGTTCACCACGTTGTGGCTCAACTACCGCGGGCACGTCGATTTGCTCGCGATAATGAACAAGTTTGGCATCAACGTGCCTTACCTCCGCCTGCGCGACACCACCACCGAAGCCGACGCCGTCGCCTACGACGCGATTGTCAACACCACCCGCGTCGGCGACGCCCTGTTCATCTCCGGGTTGATTTCCTTCGCCTACGCGGTCTACGCGCTCGCCGCGTTGCCGAAGACGCCGCCGAAGACGAACATCGCGCACCCGATGGCGTTCGCCGAGGCGTTTGGATTGTTTCGCAAGCCGGCGTTCCTAGTCGTCACGCTCGTGGCGTTGCCGATCGCGATGATCCATCAGTGCTATTTCTTCCGGGCCGCCCCGTTTTTTGAAAACGCGATCGGCGTCAGCAAGGCCAACATCGGGCCGGTCATGGCGATCGGGCAGGCGTCGGAAATCTTCTTCCTGCTCATCCTCGGCTTCTTCATCAAACGGCTGGGCTATAAGTCGGTGCTGGTCATGGGTTGCGCCGCGTACGCCGCCCGGTTCGGCATTTTTGCGCTGGGCGCGCCCGCGTCGCTGGTAATCGGGTCGCAGTTCCTGCACGGCTTGAGCTACGGATGCTTCTTCGCCGGATCGTTCCTGCTGGTGGAAAAGCTGGCGGGCGCGGATTTCAAGCATTCGGCGCAGACCGTCTTCGGGATCGTGATCCTCGGCCTCGGTCCGATCCTGGCAGGCTTCTACAACCAGCTCGTCCTCGATCGCGTGAGCAACGCCGGCACGAACTACGGCCCGCTCTGGGCAGTCCAGGCGGGCGTCGCGGCGATGGCGATGATCGTGCTGTTGATCGCGTTCCCCCGAAAAACGTAAGGTTGGAATGGGCCACAGATTGCTCAGATGGGCACAGATCCACACAGATAAGACTTAATTCTGTTCCAAGGAATTCATCCGTGCTGATCTGTGCAAATCCGTGCAATCTGTGGCCCATCCAAACCCCAACTCACATCAGCGACTTCAACAATTCCAGGTTTACCGTATCCCAATCGCGCCCGTCCTCGTGCTTTAGCTTCGGCGTTTCGAGGATCTTTGGCGTGTCGCGCCAGCGTTTGTCTTTCATGATCGGCTTGAACCCTTCCACGCCGATCGTGCCAAGCCCGATGTGTTCGTGGCGATCAACGCGGCTGCCGAGCGCTTTTTTGGAGTCGTTCAAATGCCACACGCGGATCTGATTGATGCCGACGGTCGCATCCAGCTCTTTTAGAAACGCAGCGTACTTCTTCCCCCGAAAGTCATACCCGGCCGCGAACAGGTGCGCGGTATCCAGGCACACGCCCAGCCGCTTCGGCGTTTTCACGCGCTTGAGCACGTGCGCGAGCTGCTCCATCCGGTGCCCCAGCCCCGTCCCCTGACCGGCCGTCGCTTCCAGGCAGACGATCGTCTTGCCCTTCGGATATTTTTCGAACAATGCCTCCAGCGCCCCCGCCACCCGCTCCAGCCCCGCCAATTCCGATTTCGGATCGTCCCGCTCCCCCATGTGCGCGCCTGGGTGCGTCACCAGATACCGAATCCCCAGCGCCTCACACCGCCGCAGCTCTTCGTCGAACAGGTCGATACTCTTGGCCCTCAACGCCTCATCCGGCGACGCCAGGTTGATCAGATAGCTGTCGTGACTGACCACATCCCCAAACTTCATCCGCTTGATCTGGGCCGCCCAAAGCGCCACCGCCTCCGATGCCAACGGCGGCGCGCGCCACTGCTGCTGGTTCTTAGTAAAGACCTGAACGGTATCAAACGCGAGCCGCTCGGCTTCAAGAACCGCTTTGTGCATTCCGCCGGCGATGGAGAGATGGGATCCGAACATGGGGAAGGATTGTCGAGAAATCGATCCCGAATGGTAGCCGCGACGCCTGCGTCGCCCACTGTGTGCGCGTTGACGAACCCGGCCAGGCGAATTGGCGACGCAGGCGTCGCAGCTACTTATTGTCTGGGTAGCGGAGAACCTACAGCCGCAGTTCGTATCCAACCGCATCCGACACACGAAGCAACGTATCCATCGTCGGATTCGGCGATTCGTCGTTCTCCAATCGCGACAGATTCGCCTTCCCGATTCCCGATCGCTCGGCGACCTGTTCCAACGTCATTTGCTTCTTGACCCGCGCCGCCTTCAGCCTGCCGATCGCGGCTTTGATTCGATCGTGCCGCGCGAAGTGGGCTTGCCCCGTGGCGACGATCGCGCTCTTCTCCTCGCGGTCGATCTTCTTCGCCAGATCGGACAGTTCGGCGATTCGTTCGGGGGTTATTTTCGGGTGCTGGTTGAGCTTCGCCATTACTTCACCTCGTACGCCGTGATGGGGTAGACCGTGACGCTATCGATCATCTCGAACACAACCGCTATCTTGCGGCCGTCGATTGCCATGCCGAACCGAATCGGATTGCCGCTGCTGTGGCTCACGTCCTCGCCGATGGGATTGCTGGGGCATTCTGAACGTCGGCATAGTCAAAACCATGCTGCCCGATGTGCGCCTCAATCTGCGCGTTCCAGACGACATCGAGCCGAGGCATGTTTTCATATTATACAACACGACCTTGACGATCAACGATGAAATCACCGAAGCAGTGGACGCCCGCTCGCCGCCGATTTTTCCGCCGCTTTTTACGGACGGCGGCGGTATGAATGGGGGTGCTTTTGTTGAGTGGGGTTCATCCCCACCGATGACGCGAGGCTCTTTGACAATCGAACACAATCCCGGCCGGAATGGCAGGGAATTGATCGCGATGTAGCAAATGTAGCACACGTGAAAGTGCGCATCGACGTGTGGACTTCGCGGTTTCGGCGTAAGTGATGGCCGGGACGGGACTTCGGCCCAGCGGACGTCGTTCGAAAGGTGTAGCGCACGATGTAGCATGCTACATTTCGGATTCGACGGTCGTGCGGTCCGAAGCGCGAGTGCGGCGCTTGTCGCGGGAATGCGTCTCCTACGCTAAACTGCCCGGCATGCTTCGTCATTTCACTTTGAGCTTGGTTTGCGCCTCGGTCCTGGGGCTGGTGGTTGGGTGTCAGTCGGACCCCGAACCCCGGCCGTTGGGGGCGGATCAGTTTTACCGACCGACCGACCGCGGCGGTGCCCTCCCGCCGGGCCCAAAACCTACCCCCGAGCCCCCCGCCCCGCAGCCGACACTCGCGCAGCAGCAGCAGGCGGAGGCGTTCCGTGTGGTCGCGGCGCAGGTGAAGTCCCCCGCCACCCAGCCCACCACCGCGCCGGCGAATGTGCAGGCGTTCGCGCAGGGGCAGTTTATCAACCTTGGCGGCGTGATCGCGCAGGTGAACGGCAATCCGATCTACGCCAACGAAGTGCTCCGCACCATCGCCCCGGTGCTTGCGGGGCGCGCCAAGGATTTGGAACTTCCCGCATTCCAGCAGGCGGCGGGACAGGAAATCAACCGGCAGGTCGACGACATGATCCGCGCCGAAGTCGAATTCGCCGCCGCCGACCAGAACACCGGCGGCGAAGATAAGCAGAACGCCGACCGCATGACCGAAGGCTGGCGTGACCGGATGATCACCGACAACAAAGGCTCGATCGAAGAGGCCCGCCGGGCGTTCCGCGAGCAAGGCCGCAGTTTTGACGACGCAGCCAGGGAGCAATACCGGATCAGCCTCGTGCGCGTCTACTACAGCAAGAAGCTATTCCCTCGCATCCAGGTGTCGGCGGAGGACATGCGGAGATATTACGAGAAGAATCGCGATGCCCAGTTCACCGATCGCGACAACGCGACGTTCCGTCTGATCAAGGTGACCGCCAAAGACGCCGGCTCCGACGCGGCGGCCAAGGCAAAGATCGATGAAATCCACGCCAAGGCCACCAAAGGCGAAGACTTCGTCCAACTCGCGACCGATTTCAACCAGGATGCGTTTCTGAAAAAGAACCAAGGCCTGCTCGGGCCTTTCGACCGCGGCGCCTACGTCGTGGACGAGATCGACAAGGCGATCTGGAAACTGAACCCCGGCGAGCTCACGCCGATCATCAAGGTGCAGGATGCGTATTACTTTGCCCGGCTGGAAGAAAAGAAACTCGGCCGGGTGAAGGCTTTTGAAGAGGACGAAGTGCAAAAGAAGATGAACGACGCCATCCGCGGCGAGCAGTTCTCAAAAATGCGTCGCGAAATGGAAACACAACTTCGCAAGGAATCGGTCGTGACCAAGAATCCGGAGATGTACCAGAACACGCTGGACATGGCGGTGCAGAACTATCCGAAGTGGCGTGAGCAATAAGTCCGGTCCCCCTCTCCCTTGTACTCACGGGAGAGGGTTAGGGTGAGGGTGAGGGCCGAACGGCGCGTTGCTCGATCGGCAGACCCTCACCCCCGCCCTGTCCCATGGGGTCATGGGAGAAGGGGCAAGAGGGTGTGCGATGGGAATTCTGTTCATCGATCTTGGCGAAGTTCGCACGTTCGAACTGAACGGTACGCGCACCATCGGGCGCGACGCCAAGAATGACATCGTCATTACGCACCCCACCGTTTCGCGTCATCACGCGCGGATCGAACAGATCCACGACGGCGCGTTCGTACTGGTGGATTTCAACAGCCGCAACGGTACGCGGGTGAACGGCAGGAGCGTGGAGAGCAGCGAAGCGCTGCTGGACGGCGCGCGGATGCGGATCGGGCACGTGCGGGCGTGGTTCTTCCGGAACATGCCCGCGAAATTGCCCCGGTCGATCACCAACCGCGACCGCGGGATCATCTTCAACTGCGAGTGCGGCCAGCGACTGTGGTCGGCATCCGATACCGCGGGCATGGCAGTGACGTGCGGCGGGTGTAACAAGTCGATCGAGGTGCCGGATTCGCAGTCGGTCGTGATCGAAGATTCCAGCGGCACGGTCGCCGGCGTCACGGTGGTCGAGGCACCCCAGAAGCAGGAGGTCATCTGCGGCGTCTGCCAGTGGGCGATCGAGAAGACGGAGCGATCGCATAAGTGTCCCGCGTGCGCGATGGATTTTCATCTGGACTGCTGGCGCGAGAATCGCGGATGTTCGGCGTATGGTTGCAACCAGGTGAACTCGCTCGTGCCCAGGATCGCGCGACCGGCCGTGCCGGAAATGGGCACGCCCGAGCCGGTGGTGGAATCGTCGAACGAACGGACGGCGATCATGGCCTCGCCGGCGGAGCAGGGAATTTCCTGGGCGCACGCGATGCTGGCGCTGTCGGTCGTGGGATCGCTGCTGGGATTGATCTCGTTCGGATTGCCGTGCGCGATCGTGGGATTGGTCGCGCTGGTGCGGCTGCTGATTTCAAAGACCGACAGCAAAACGGTGCTGAGTTTCTCGGTACTGATCGCCGTGGTGGGAACGGCGGCCGGAGTGATGATCTCGCGATTCTGGTGGTGGAACCAGCCGCTGTTTTAGAGCGGGTTTCACCGGTTCATATCGCTCGCTTCCTGTAGGGCTCGCCGTGCGAACTGTTCTTCAACCGATTCGCACGGCGAAACCTACAAGAAGCGATACACCCGATTTAGCGCAGACGGCTCATCCCCACCGCCGCGATCGCCCCACCGAAACCGGCGGCGAGAATCAGGCTGCGGTGGATCGGTCGGGAGATTTTTTCCTGAGAGAGCCGCGCGTTCGCGCAGGGAAGCGGATCGGTCGTATTGGGATTCGGCAGGACGGTGTTTCGTTCGTGCATGAGGACATTGAGGACCGCGCCGATCATCCCCGCCGCCCCCTGCGTGTGGCCGAGCGCGGCTTTGTGGGAGTAGACCGACGGATGGCCCGCGCCGACGACATCGTCGATCGCGGCGAGTTCGACGGAGTCGTTGGTGTCGGTGGCCGTCCCGTGAGCGTGGACGAGATCGAACGGATGCCCGTCCGCGACGACGCGGAGGAGATGCCGCAGCGATTGACCTTGCGGGTCGATGCCGGTGACATGGTACGCGTCGCTCGCCATCGCGCCTGCGTCGATGAAAAGTTCGCCGGGCGTGTCGGTGGATCGCGCTTCGAGGCAGAGCGCCGCGCCGGCTTCGGACATGAGGAACCCGTCGCGCTGCTGATTGAACGGCCGGCACGCGCCGGATTTGGAGAGCACGCCGAGCCGCTTGAAGGTGGCGACGAAAACCGCGTGCAAAGACGATTCAGCGCCGACGACCAGTGCCCGATCGCATTCGCCGGTACGAATCAGCATGTCAGCGCGGATGAGTGCATGCAGCCCCGACGCACACGCCGCCGCCAGCGTCAGTCGCGGGCCGGTCATGCCGAACGCCCTCCCGACATCGCTCGCCACCCCACCGACGCCAAAGATCGGGCTGGCGGGTTGCCGGGATTCGATCTGCGCGATCCAGTCCTCGATCGGGCCTTTGCTCGATCCGATGACCAACGCGGTTCGAGGATCGGCGAGCGTCGATGCGTCCCACCCCGCCCGGCGAATCGCCTCGGTCGCAGAGGCCAAAGCAAGCTGGGAAACGCGGGAGGATTTATCAGGGTTTAGCGAAACGGAGGTGTGTTCATTTATCGACTTGCCGGCCAGCAGCGCGTCCCATGTCAACTCGGCGCTTGCGCCTAGGGCACTGACAAGCCCGTAGCCTCGGATAAACGATCGCCTCAACATCAACCCACTGCTTTCCCGGTTCCAAAACGTCCGTCAAGCCCCAAGGCTACCTTAACGCCGCACGGGTGGATGGCCAATCGATCGGGATGCCGGTGCGTCGAAAAACGTGGCAGCGCAGATGCCCAGTCGATGGCGTAGGCGTATGATATGGGAGAAAGACGCAGAGGAGCAGCAATATGGCAGATGCATTGAAACTGGGTTCGATTTTCGGAACCAACATGGTCCTCCAGCGTGGCCGGCCCATCCGGTTATGGGGAACGGGCACGCCGGGCGAAACCGTCGAAGCCGTCATCGGCAGTCGGCGCGGCGACGCGATCGTCTCCGACAAAGGCGAGTGGTGCCTCGAACTTCCTGAAATCCCCGCAGGCGGTCCGTACGAACTGCTCATCGAATCGGCAGAAAAAATCGCACGGCTGAGTAATGTCCTCGTCGGCGATGTCTGGGTCTGCTCCGGCCAATCGAACATGGAATGGACGATCGCCAACGTCGGCCCGAAGTACGCGCCCACCCCGCCGAAAACATATCCGACGATCCGCCTATTCAACGTGATCAAGACACA
Source organism: Tepidisphaerales bacterium (assembly GCA_038215325.1). GTDB lineage: Bacteria > Planctomycetota > Phycisphaerae > Tepidisphaerales > Tepidisphaeraceae > BPJO01. The sequence goes on from JBBQQZ010000162.1 coordinate 7,871, forward strand.
ATCGACGGTGCCCCAAACCGCATTCCCCGGCCGGTGGGAAACCGCGACGCCCGAAGCGATCGAAGGCTTCTCCGCGGTCGGGTTTTTCTTTGGGCGCGAACTGGAAGACAAGCTCGACGTGCCGATCGGCCTGATCAACACCAGTTGGGGCGGCACGTCCGCCGAAGCGTGGACGCCGTCCGACGTGCTCTCCGCCGAGCCGTCGCTCGCGTATTTGCTCAAGAACTCACAAGAGGCGGTCGTTCCCCACGTCGATCCGGGCAACGCCGGGTTCGCGAAGGGCTTTGCGAATCGCGATCTGCCCGAGTCCGACTGGAAGCCGATCCCGCTACCGGTGATGTGGCAGACCACGGGTATGACGCACAATGGCGCGGTCTGGTTCCGCAAGCACGTGAACATCCCGGCGCGGTGGGCGCAGCAGACATTGATGCTGTCGCTGGGCGCAATCGATGATTTTGATGTCGCGTATTTTAACGGCTCGGAAGTCGGCCGAACCGGAGAAGAAACGCC
>JBBQQZ010000163.1:0-8284 GCA_038215325.1 Tepidisphaerales bacterium
CCGCGTTCGACAAGACGGGCATCCACCAGGCCCGGGTCGCGACGCGACGTCTGAAAGCCGGGTTGGATCTGCTGGTCTCGCTTCTTGAAAAAGGGGATCTGGACGAATTGAGCAAAGCCGGCAAACGTCTGCGCCGGCGTCTAGGTCCGCTGCGCGATCTGGACGTGATGATCGATCATCTGCGGAAATACCCCGCGCCGGTGAAGCTGAAACCCGCGGTCGAGTGGATCGTCGGGCAGTTCGAGCAGGTTCGTACCAAGGCGCGGCAGATCGATCGCGAGGAGGGCAAAAAGCCGCACAAGCTGCTCGATGCGTTCGACGGGTGGTGGCCAATCCGGCATCGGCTGGAACAGCACCAGGGGGCTATCGCTTCGTTGCTGGCGTACGCGTTGCACGAACGATTCGACCGCTTCGCGCAGGTGGCGGACTGGGTCTCGGGCGTATCGACGCCGCCACCAGACGAGCCGCCGATCGATGTGCACGAGCTGCGCATCGATGGGAAGGCCCTACGATACACGTTTGAAATCGCGGGCGCGCAGGGTATCAAGGTGCCCAAGTCGGTCTTCAAGTCGTTTAAGGCGATGCAGGAGTCGCTGGGGACATGGCATGATTTTGTCGTGCTCGCGGACGAGACGGTGAAGCGGTGGGCCACAGTGGAACTGGCGCTGCACGATCCGGACGCCGCCTCGCTGGTGCTGGATCTGGCCAAGCAGTTTTTGAAGGACAGCACGAAGCACCTGAACCAGTTCAAGTCGAAGTGGCGACGCTCCGGCCCGACGATCCGCAATGCGCTGCACGATCGCGTTCCGCTGACGCGCGATGTCTTTGTAGGCGCGACGCATGCGTCGCCTGCGAAGTCTACTAGGCATGATTTGGACGACGCGGGCGTCGCGTCTACAGAATCTGAAACGGATCCCGATCGGCCTGAGACAAGCCCCACGCCACCGCCGGAAGCGCCTGAGCCAATCGATCCCGCAGGCGAGACAAGGTGATGCGTTCGCTGTTGCTGTGCAAAACGCAGACTACAGTGACGCCGGCGCGGGCGGCCTTAAGGGCGTCGTGGTGGCGCATCTCGCCGGTGAGGTAGAGGTCAACTTTACACGCGATCGCCTCGTCGAGTAAATCGCCACACGACCCGGCGCAGACGGCAGCGGAATTGACGGGTCCGGTGGTGGGCCCGGCGATAAGGACGTGGTCGATGCCCATCGCCTGCTTGATCCGGCCCAGCAGCACATCGCGATACACCGGCTGATCCAACCGGCCGACGCGACCCAGCCCCCGCGTCACCGGCGGGGCGATGAGCTGGACGACGTTCATCGCTGGCTCTTCGTACGGATGCGCCGCCCGCAGCGCCGCGACCACCGTCGCGAGCCGCCGGATCGGGACGACGGTTTCGAGCTTGATCTCGTCGACGTGTTCGAGCTTTCCAGCTTGGCCGACGCTCGGGTTCGCGCCTGATTTTCCAAAGAACGTGCCGGTGCCTTCGCTGCGGAAACTGCACGAGGAGTAGTCGCCGATGCGTCCCGCGCCGGCCTGGAAGAGCGCCCGCGCAACGGCGTCGACGTGCTCTTTCGGAACGAAGGTGACGAGTGTCGCGTCGGTCGCCTTGGCGTCGGGCAGTTTCAGCGGCTGACGGTCGACCAGCCCGATAAGGTCCGCCAGCACGTCGTTCGTCCCGCCGTCCGCAACATCCAGCGCGGTGTGCGGCGAATAAATCGCGACGCCGCGACGGATCGCGTCATAGATCAGCGACGAGGCTGTAATCCGCGCAATCGGCTTGAAGATCGGCGGGTGGTACGCGATGACAAAATCGCACGATTCCCGCTTCGCCTCCTCGGCGACGTCGTCGGTGTAGTCGATGCAGAGCATCGCCTTGGTGATCGCCTGCTCGTGATCGCCGACGAGCAGGCCGACGTTGTCCCACGCCTCGGCGTACTGCGGCGGGGCGATCTGATCGAGGTGGTCGAGGATGTCTGTCAACCGCATGGACGCTTCCGAGTTTTGTAGGGTTCGCCGTGCGAACCGCATTCAGACGGTTCGCACGGCGAATCCTACTCCAGATCCAGTTTCGCCCCTAACCTTCGCGTGATTTCGCCAGGCTTTTCGTTGCCGACGGCTTTTCTTTCGATCCGGCAGACGGGCATCACGCCCATCACGCTGTTGGTGATGAAGACTTCGTCGGCGTCGACCAGTTCGTTGATGGTCAGGGCGCCGATGCGGAGATCGATGCCTTCCTTCAGCGCCAGATCGATCACCGCGCCCCGCGTGGTACCGGGCAGGACGTTGCTGCGCGGATACGGGACGGCCGCCTTCAGGCTGGGGGCGCGGAGCTCTTCGTTGGTGGGCGGGGTGTAGACGATCGAGTTCTTGACCACGAACACGTTGCTGATGCTGCCGGACTGAAGGTAGTTGTGGACGTTGAACCAGAACGCCTCCCCCGCGCCGCGGCGGTTGGCTTCGCGCAGCGCGGTCAGGCGGGAGAAGTAGTCGAGCGTCTTGTGGCCGGCCTGGATGTCGTAGGGGTTGAGCTTCTGATCGTCGAGCACGATCGCGGTCAGGCCTTTCTCGTAATACTCGCTCGGATACGGATCAAACGGGCTGGCGGTGATGAGCGCGGTGGGTTCGACACGCAGGCCGCGCAGCGGATCATCGATCGACGTGCCGCGGGTGACGGTCAGGCGCAGGCGGGCTTCAGTGAGTTCGTTTCGCTTCAGCAACTCGTCGATCGCGGCTCGGATCGCGTCATCTTTGTGCAGAAGGGGAATGAACAGTTCGTCGCACGAATCGCGAAGACGTTGGAGATGGTGGTCAAGCCGCAACACGCGACCGCTGGTTGCGTGCATCGTGGTGAAGACACCGATGGCGTGCAGCAACCCGGTATCGCGGACGGAGACAGACGCGCTGGCGTCGTCGACGAACTGGCCGTTGATCCAGACGAAAGGCATGGGGAGAAATTAGCCGCAGATGCACGCAGATGCACGCAGATGAAGTCGAATTCGGTCATCTTCGTTCATCTAATTTCTCGGCGGCGAGTTCTACTCCTGCGGCGGCAAACATGGCGCGGGCTTTGACGAGTGTTTCGTCGTATTCCAGTTCCGGCACGCTGTCGGCGACGATGCCGCCGCCGACGGGGATGTGGATTTGGTTGTGCTGGATCGTCATCGTGCGGATGGCGACGCTCAGTTCCATCGTGCCATCGGCCGCCATCCAGCCGATCGCGCCGCAATAAACGCCGCGACGGACGGGTTCGAGTTCTTCGATGATCTCCATCGAGCGGATTTTCGGGCAGCCGGTGATCGATCCGCATGGGAAAGTGGCACGGAGGATATCGGTGAGCGAGACGCCATCGCGCAAGATGCCTTCGACGGTGGCGACGCCGTGATAAACGGTGGGGTGGGCTTCGATCACGCGCGCATCGGTGACGCGGACGGAGCCGATCTGGCAGATACGCCCGAGATCGTTGCGCTGGAGATCAACGATCATGGCGAGTTCGGCTTTGTCTTTTTCTGATCGTTCGAGTTCCATCTCCATGCGGGGCAAGCGTGGGCGCGTGCCTTTGATCGGCCGGTTGACGATCCGACGCCGGCCGTCGGGGAGGCGGTCGACTTTGAGGAACAGCTCAGGTGAATTGCTCAGCACCTGGAACTCGCCGAAGTCGAGATATGCCGGATATCGTGCCGGGAAGCGGTCCTGCAACGCACCGAAGATCTGCCGTGGTGACCGCGTGAGCGGGACCGTGAACCGTTGCGACAGGTTGACCTGAAAGATATCCCCGGCGGCGATGTACTCGATGCAGCGCCGCACGGCATCAAGATATGCGGCGCGGGTGAAGGTCGATGGAATCGCCATTCCGACCCCCTCTCCCATGTCCTCATGGGAGAGGGCTGGCGTGAGGGCTTCTGCCCCGGACGCCGGCGCCATCGCAATGATCGGAAGGCCCATGTCATCAATCGCCCGATCCGGCATCACTTCGAACGCGCGGCCAAGGTCGTAGCCAAAATAGCCGGCCCACCGTTCGTGCGATCTGAGCAAACCTTCGTCCCACGCGTTTTCGATCGCCCGAAGCGCTTCGATCGTCCGATCGCGCGTGATGATCGCGCGGGGGGACGGCCCGACCATCAGAGGTTGTGTGCTGCTCCACACCACGGCAAAGGGAGTGTACGCAACGGCGGCGGTTTTGTTAGGGTTTGATTTGAATCTTGTCGTTCCCAGGTGGTGCCCGATACTGCGGGGATGAAAGTGCTGCTGATCCGACACGCCGTGGCCGAGGAACCTGCCGCGTTCAAGAAGACCGGCATGCCCGACGACGTGCGGCCGCTGACCGTCGAGGGACGTCGCAAAATGCGCCGGGCGGCGGAAGGGCTCACGCGCGTGATCGAAAAGCTCGACCTCATCGCCACCAGCCCGCTGGTGCGTGCGGTCGAGACCGCCCACATCATCGCCAAGTCGTACCCGAAGGTCCCCGTGGCTGAGCTTGAGGCGCTCGCACCCGGCGGTAAGCCGGAGAGCATCTTTCGATTTCTCGTCCAGCAGGGGCAGAACGTGGTGGCGCTGATCGGGCATGAGCAGGATCTGGGAAAGCTGGTTTGCCTCTCGATCGGATCGAAGGTTCTTGACCGCGCGCCGATCAAGAAGGGCGGGGCCGTTCTGATCGAGTTTGACGGGCCGGTCGTCGCGGGCGCGGGCACGTTGCGGTTGATGCTCACGCCGCAAATATTGCGGAGGCTGGCGTAATCAGCGGATCCGCATGAACGGCTTGGCAAGTCCGTTGGCCAGGATCACCGATCCCACTTCCGCCAGCGCCTGTTGATCGCTCGGCCACATCAGGCGAGACATCGCCAGGCCCAGCTCAATCCAGTCGAACGCCGTGTGCTCGTCGTTGATCCGCACGTCGGCATCGGCACTGACGATGGCGCAAAACATCGGTGCGGTGTTCAGCGAGTCGTTGTCCGGCCGATAGAAACGGGTCAGTGTGCTCAGGCGATAAAACTCCTCGGGCACCAATCCCGTTTCTTCTCGCATCTCTCGCAGTGCTCCTTCCCACGCGGTTTCGTTCGGTTCCAGTCCGCCAGAGATGAGTTGCCACGTTCCGCCCATGTACTTGCCCTCGGCACGTTTCGCCATCAGCAACTCGTGACCGGACCCGTGCGGGCGGACGATCAGGTTGACGACGTAAAACACCTGCTTCATCCGACCCTCACGTACCGCTGTCCGTTCACGCGTTTGACGCGGCCCTTGAGCGTCAGCAGCGTCAACTCACGCAACACAATCGAAACCTCCAACTGCGTCCGCTCGGTGATCGTGTCGACGTCCTGCGGGTCGATCGAGAGCGAGTCGATGATCGTCTGCTGATGGTCAGACAGGATCGTCACTATCTTCGGCGGTGCTGGTTCGTCGCGGTGTTCGAACAGGGGCATTTCGGGGATCGAGGCATCGAGCGCGCCGATGGCTTCGATGATGTGCTCAACACGCGTCACGAGCGTTGCCCCCTGGCGGATCAACTTATGCGGCCCGGCGGATTGCGGGTTGTCGACGCGGCCGGGGATCGCCATGACGACCCGGTTGTGCTCGTCCGCGGCCTGACGCGCGGTGATCAGCGCGCCAGATCGCTCGTCCGCCTCGATCACCAGCACCCCGCGCGACATTCCGCTGACCACGCGATTCCGCTTCGGAAAATTCTCCGCGATCGGCGGCGTGCCCAGCGGGTACTCGCTGATGACGGCACCGTGATCGCTGATCTGATCGAACAGCTCCCGATTCTCCGGCGGATACACCACGTCGATCCCGCTGCCCATCACCGCCAGCGTGCGACCGTTCGTCACCGACATCGCGCCCCGATGCGCCGCCGAATCCACGCCACGGGCACCGCCGGAAACTACGGTGAACCCCGCGCCCGCCAGCATCATCCCAAACCGCTCCGCCTGCTCGCGGCCGTAGAAGCTGCACTTGCGGGCACCCACGATCGCGATCGCGTTCAGGTCGCGCGGTTCCAGCGTCCCCTTCACGTACAACACCAACGGCGGATCGGGGATCGTCTGGAGCAGATGCGGGTACGCTTCATCCTCGGGCGTGACGAAATCGACTCCCAGGCTTCGCGCCTTCTCGATCTCCGCCACCACCTTGCCCCGCGCCTCGGCGAGCGATGCGGCGATCTTCGACGCCTTCGAGGTTCCGATCCCTTCGACCGTCCGCAAGAGCGCCACCGACGCCCCGCACGCCGCCTCGGCGCTGCCGGCGCGTTCGATCAGTCGCCGCGACAAAATCGGGCCGATGCCGTCGGTCATCGATAAGGTGAGCCAGTGTTCGAGCACGGAAGGATTATCCGTCTGCCAGCAACCTCCGCAACATCAGGCCGTTGTGCCGCGTGCTGCGTGCCGCGTGGGGGAACGGCAGCTCGCGGTTGAGGACGACTGGCCTGTCCTCGATCGACAGAGTGCAACGGCCGAATCGAATGTGCTACATTTGCTACATTGTCCGCCCCACCTCCAACCTTGGCCGGCCAACGACTTACGGCCATCGCGCTCCAAAAACCGATGTAGCATGCTACATTCGGCGCTACATCGTCTCAGACAAACCGCGGCTTGATTCACATGTCAAAGAACGCGCGCGGACCTTCCATATAGACCCCCCGCGCTGCGCATTTGTCACGACAAACGCGCAGCGCCGACGAGAAAAAATTGTAAATTAAAAATCTCAGCAGCATCCCCACCACGACAAGCCGGCCGGGTGAACTGAGAGAGGGTGAGGGGCGTCCGCTTCAGTCCGGTCCTACGTCTTGTTCGGTCTGTTCCCTCGCCCGATTTAGCGGATTACAGGATGACGACGCGGTCGGTGCGAGTTGGAAATATCCCCTTCTGATTCCGCGAGCTACCCCGTACGACCCGCGAGGCTGGCGATGACTACGGTCAGGTCGTGCGGGTCGACTGGTTTGGAAACGTGGACCTGAAACCCCGCCAGCAGCGCGCGGCGATGGTCGTCCTTTTGCACGAACGCGGTCAACGCGACGGCCGGAAGGTCGCGGGGGTGATGCCCGCGGCTGCGCACTTGTCGGATCAAGTCAAAGCCGTCCTCGCCGGGCATCCCGATATCGCTGACCAGCACTTCAGGCCGGAATGTCGCCAGCGTCTCCAGCGCTTCGGCGGCGCTGCCCGTTGCCGTGGCGGTCGCGCCGACCGCTTCGAGCACTCTGACCAGCAGACGCCGCGCGTCCGGCTCGTCGTCTACGACAAGCACGCGCAGCCCGTCGAGGCGCACGGGCGGGAAATGCGTCTCGCCAGGATCACCGTTCGAGCCCGCCCCGATTTCAGCGGCGTCCTCGCCTTCATCGACGGCGACCGACGGGACGGGCAGCACGACGACAAACGTCGCGCCCTTGCCCACGCCCGCGCTGCGCGCTTCGATCGTTCCGCCGTGAGCCTCGACGAGGTGCTTGACGATGGAAAGCCCGAGTCCCAACCCGCCGACTTGTCTTCGAGAGCTGCCATCCGCCTGGCGGAAACGATCGAAGAGGAATGGCATAAATTCCGGGTCGATTCCCTCTCCGTTATCGCTGACCTCTAGGTGCGTGTCCGATCGGTACCGAAAGAGCTTGATGCTGACCCGTCCACCTTTGGGCGTGAATTTAATGGCGTTGGAGACGAGGTTCCATACGACCTGCTGCATACGCGTCGCATCGCACGCTGCATGGCGGGCGGACGGATGCAGGTCAACGTCGAGCGCGACGCCGCGCGCCTCGGCGGCGGCGCGCGTCGCATCGACCCCGGCGCCGACGACTGCCACCAGATCGCAGGCGCGCAGGTCCACGGTCATCTTGCCCGAGACGATACGTGAGACGTCCTGTATATCAGAGATGATTCTCACCTGCGCGTCGGTGTTGCGCTGGATGACATCCAGTGCCTCTTCCAAATCTATATCAGTGCATTTCTGGCTTCGGAGAATGCTGACCCAACCCACGATGGCGTTGAGCGGCGTTCGCAATTCATGGCTGAGGACGGCGAGGAACGTGTCCTTGGCGCGATTGGCGTTTTCGGCTCCCTCGCGGGCTGCCTGTTCTTTGATCATCGACTCGCGCTCGCCCTCGACCTGCTGCATGAAACTCTCAACTGCCTCGGCCAGCGATTGATCGATCGACTCGTTGAACCGCGACACGTCTTCCAGATCGCGCACCTCGGGATTGTGCGCACTGGCTTGCCAAAGCCGCATCACGCTCGCCCGAACCGCGCGGTACTCCGCGACCAACGCTCCCAGGTGAAACCCGTCTTCCTCCCTGTCGCTTCCATGCTGC
>JBBQQZ010000164.1:0-8269 GCA_038215325.1 Tepidisphaerales bacterium
CTGCATTTATTCGTGTCGATTCGTGCAGATTCGTGGATCCATTCCGTCTGCGGTGTCCTGAACCACTCGCGTGGCGTGACGAGTATGGCGTGAAAGAAAGCAGTCGACACCTTTCACGTCACACTCAGTACGCCACAGGATTCATTTCATGCCATCGCCAGACCGCTTGTCAGCCGCGCGGGGCGATCTACAATCGCCGGACTATGCCGCTTTCGATCGACGAACAGATTCAGCTTCTCTCCCGCCGCTGTGAACGCATTATCAGCGAGGGGGAACTCAAGGCCAAGCTCGCCAGGAGCGCCGCGACCGGCAAGCCGCTGCGCGTGAAGCTGGGGATGGACCCGACCGCGCCGGATGTCACGCTCGGGCACTGCGTGCCGCTGAAAGTGGTCCGGCAGTTCCAGGACCTGGGACACAAAGCCGTGCTCATCATCGGCGACTACACCGCCCGCGTCGGCGATCCGACCGGCCGCAATGCGACCCGCAAGGTGCTGAGCGGCGAAGAAATCGACAGCAACGCCAAGACCTACGTCGCGCAGGTCGGCAAGGTTCTGCTGACCGATCCGGAGCACCTTGAAGTTCGCTACAACGGCGAATGGCTCGCGAAGATGGGCCTGGTGGACATAATCAAGCTGGCGGCCCGAAAATCGGTGGCGCAGGTGCTCACGCGCGAAGACTTCGCCAAGCGCTACGCCGACGGCGTCGATATCCGGTTGCACGAAATCCTCTACCCGCTGTTGCAGGGGTGGGACAGTGTCATGATCGACGCCGACATCGAGATGGGCGGCAGCGATCAGTTGTTCAACAATCTGGTCGGCAGGGAGTTCCAGAAAGACGAAGGCAAGGACGGCCAGTGCGTGTTCGTCACGCCGCTGCTGGTCGGTACCGACGGCGTAAAGAAGATGAGCAAGTCGCTCGGCAACTACGTCGGCGTCGCCGACCCGCCGAGCGGGCAGACGGGCATTTTCGGCAAGATCATGTCGCTGCCCGATTCGCTCATGAGCAGCTACTACCTCCTGCTGACCGATCTGCCCGAGTCCGAGTACAAGCCACTGATCGAACAAAGCCCGCGCGACGCGAAGATCCGCCTGGCGAAGATCCTGATCACGTGGCTGCACGATTCGGACAGCGCCGACCGCGCCGAACAAGACTTCAAATCCGCCACCCACGGCGGCGTGCCGAGCGAAATGCCGGAGCTGCAACTCGTCTCCGGGCCGCAACCGATCATCGCGGTGATGGTCGCAAGCAAGATCGTCCCGAGCAGTTCCGAAGCCCACCGCAAGCTCAGAGAAGGCGCGATCAAACTGAACGGCGAGAAGATCATCGATTCGAAGTTCGCGGTTGATCTCGCCGAGCCGGCAGTGCTGCAACTGGGGAGCAAGAAGTTCGTGCGGCTCATCCCCGGATAACCTCCGCAGGGCCACGGGTGTAAACCCGTGCGACTCCTGCCGAGCCACGCAAACACGCACGGGTTTACACCCGTGGCCTTGACAGATCCAAGCCAGATCGGACATTCCTTCGCATCGCCACCGGAACCTAGCGGATCGCGCAGCGACTCCCTTCTCGATCAGGCGGGACGCCCGCGTGCTACTCGATCTTGCACGGCCTCACGCTCTAGTCGACGGGACGAATCGGCTACCACTGCGCCTCCTCGAACGGCGACGACGCGGCTTTGATCTTCGGTTTTGGCAAAAGCCCGATCATCGCCTTGACGACCACCGCGTCGGCGGTGCCGCAGCGGACGTTGAGGCCGGAACCTTCGATGAGATGGATCGGATCGGGCAGCTTTTTCGACGACACCAGCGCGTCGAACCCTTCGCGGGTGAAGATCATCGGGGAGAGCAGTTTGGCGATCTTGACGTCCGCAGGTTTGCCGATCCCGGGGACGACACTTGCGTTGACGAGCGTGCCCTTGATCGGCGTCGCCAGCGAAACGGCAGGGTGCTTGCCGGCGATGTCGAAGAGCGAATCGAGATCGATATACGAGACGGCCGGCCTCGCGCCGTCGTGGACCAGGACGTGCCTAGCTTCTGGCTGGAGGGCTTTTTGAGCGTCGGCAAGCTGTTCCGACCACATCGCGCCGCTGGAGACGAGCTTGATGCCCATGAACATCAGGTGGCTGCCGATCTTTCGCTTCACGTCTTCGGCCTGCGATTTGTCGATCACCACCATCGTCTGCAGCACACCCTCACGATTGGTGAACAGCTCCATGCAGCGCAGGACCGACTCCCGCCCGTCCACTTTCACCATCGCGCCGGCGGGCTCGGTCGACTCCGGCGGGGCGGTGAGAATCACAACGGCTACATCGCTCATACAAACCTCGTGGGCAAAGCATCATCCGAAACGATGAGCATTGGACGATGTGATGGCGATGTCAAGTTGACGCGAGTGGCGGTCGCATGCCCAACGTGGCAGGAAGCGGGTTCGTGAAACCAAGCACGATGGCACAGTTCGTGCGGGGTGCGAATGAAGAAGGATTCCGGCGTAATTTAGTGATCGTGCAGAAAAACCCTTCCATGATTCCGGCGTACTATGGATGGAGGAACGACATGATCAAGGTCAAGAACGTGTTCGACCGAGTTGAAACCGATGACGGCGCACGATTGTGGGTCGAGCCGTGTGGGCTGACCACGGACCTGCGCGAATGGTGCGAGGTCGATCACATCCTCTGTCATCTCGGACCGCTTCCGAAACTGGCGGAATGGCTTGACGATCATCCGGAGGGATATGAGGAGTTTCGCGCGGCGTACCACGACGGTCTCGCCAAAAGCAGCTTCCTGCCGCTATTGCAGCAACTGGCGTGTGCGGCGTCGCGGGAGAACTTTACGCTGCTGCATTTGAGTGAAGACCCTTGCCGGAACATCGGCGTCGCATTGCACGAGTTCATCAGCGAACTTCAGGCGTACTGTCCGCCTGATATGGCGTGAGATCGAAATGAGGATGCAACATCGCATTGGAGCGCGGTGCAGTTCGTCCTGCGACGCCGAAGTTGCCTGCGGACGCTCGCCGTGAGGAGGCATGATCCATCCTCTTTGCCCAGAGCGCCAGACGAGGGCACTTGGGATGAAAAAGGTTGTCGCCATTTTGGTTGATCTTTAGGGTGGTGTAGACAGAATACCGCGTCAAGCACGGGCCGAGTCCGTGCGTGGAGCCGAGCCAGCGAGGGCGAAAACAATATGGCAGCATCGAAATCATGGTCGTCGGACGTGACGCGGAGCCCGCGTCGGCGTCATTTCACGTTGGGCGAGGCCAATCGAGCGCTCCCGTTGGTCAGCCGCGTGGTAAGCGATATCGTGCGGCTTCACGAGCAGGCAACGAACCTGCATGCCCAGCTTGAAATCCGCGGCAAGCCGCAACGACGCGCCGAGATCGAAATCGAGATGGAAAGAACCGTCGACCGGTTGAACGATCTCGTTGACGAACTCAAGAGCGTCGGCTGTGATCTGAAGGACTACCGCATGGGGCTGGTCGACTTCATCGGCAAGCACCAGGGCCGCGAGATCTGCCTCTGTTGGAAGCTTGGGGAAGAATCGGTCGACCACTGGCACGAACTCCACTCCGGCTTCCAAGGCCGCCAACCCGTGTCGCTGCTGCGCGAGTAACGCAACAGTGATTTCGCAATCCACCTAAAATTCTGGCTGCCACGGCTGGGTATCCCAAGCCGTCGAAGGCTCGAAAATCAGACGTCTTCGCACTTCGCCCGCCTACCACGGCTTCGAGTACGCAAGCCGTGGCACCCAATACATCAATCAGCATGGTCGTCTCGCCCGCGGGACTTTTCCGTTAGTGATTCCGAAATCGGCGTCGAATCCGATCGACCAGATACGGTGCCCGCAAAACGATGATGGTAAGCATCAGCACCCCCGTGCCGACCGACACCAGCCACGGCCGGGCGGTTCGCCACTCTTTGGCGTGCGCAAAATCGATCGGCGTGGCGTCGCCGGGTTCAATCAACCGCGCGCCGGTGCGTGCTGCCAGTGCGCGAAGCGCGGGCACATCGTTGCCGATGCGATCAAACTCCCGCGCGTAACGCGACGCAATCGCCCGGCGCTCGAGTACCCGACCAGCGTGCTCGATGACCGCGAGCGTCGGTTCGCCGCTTCGCGCGAGCGTCGCGCGATATCGCCCGGGCGCAATCTGATCGAAGGGCATCACCGCGTCTCCACGGCGAAGCGACATCGTCAGCTCGTTCAACGGCTTCTGATTCTCGGCGGCCAGGATGTCCACGGTTTCGGCGCGTTCGTCCCAGATGAACGTGAAGCGTGGATCGGCCGGATTGCGCTGCACCTGCTGCGCCAGCAGTTCAAGCGTCGGCCGATCGATCTCCGCCGCGATGCTCATCGAATGACCAAGGCCCACCTGCCAGCGCGCGACGACGGGCTCATCGTTCATCGTCGCGACGACATCGGCATTGCCTTTGGCGAACGCGAGGTATCGCAAGGCGGTGGTGACAGGAACGGGTAACGACGCCGATTGCAGCGCGCCATTTCCAGGAACCGCATCCTCCCCCCGCGCCGCTGCGATCAGCAATTCTGCGGCGTTCGTCCACTTGGAGGGGTCGGTCTGTGAGAGCAGTTGCCCGCCGGTCTGCTCGCACAGGGCGCGAAGGGGGGCGTCGTCCGATCGACTGGTGGTGGCGAGGAGGAAGACGCTGATCCGCGCTTCACGCAGCCGCGCGATGAGCGCAGCGGGCTCGGCGATCGTGACGTCGGCGTCGCTGACGACGAGCAGCCGCGTTGGCTGACCGTTCGCCGACTCGATCACGGACCGCAGTGCGGCCTCCAGGCCAGTCGGACCGGAAGGCGATCGCATGCGAATCGCATCAAGCCGCGCGATCGCCTCTGCGGGTGTGATGTCGCTCGCGATCATTTCCGTCGACCGCGCGAACATTGCGATCGTGACGCGTTCCTGTTCGTCCAGCCGCTCGACCGCCTTCTTCGCGGCAGACAATGACGCGTCCCAGCGCGTCGAACCGTTCGCCGGCGCTGCCATTGATCCGCTGGCGTCCAGCAGCACCAGCCACTTCGCCTTCGGCTCAGGCGGCGTCGCGCTCAGCGGCAGAATCGACTTCAGCCCCGGGGCGTAGCCGGTGGTCGATCCGGTTGCAATCAGCGCCCCGCCCAGATCGCGAACGTATTGCACCAACCGGTCCTGCTGCGTCGGCGAGAGCGTGATTGACGACCGCAGCACAATCGCCGATGGATCGAGATACGCCGCAGGCTCGGTCGGAAGCTGCTCGGCGCGGTCGATGAACCATATCTCCCGCCCACTCACCGGATCGCGCGTCGCGGCGAGCGTGTCATTCTCCGGCCAGGCGTCGGCGCGGTTCAACTGCGCGGTCATTCGTGCATCGGCGTTCGATTGAATGACCGTGAACGGCCCGCGCGGGATCGGCACGTCTTGTCCGCCGACCGACAATCGACGGTCGCTGGTGCTTGCGTAAGTGACGATGGTCGCGTTCGCGTCATCGGCCCGCAGCGCGTCGATGCGGCCGTCGGGCGGATCGGTGAGCGACGGATCGACCACCGCATACACCGGCGGAAGTTGCGCGGGTGAGTCAAACACACCATCGCTGAATACCAGCACCGCGTCGGCAGTCGTCTCAGGCAAACGCGATTCACCGACCTTCGCCTCGGCCGGTTGTGATACCGCGCCGTTGGCGAAATAGCGGACCGACACCTCGCGGCGGGGGGCGAGTTGCTCCAGCTTTTTTGTCACAGCGGCGGGATCGCGAAACGTCGCGCCGCGCGTCGAGGGAGAGACATCCACCCACGCCACGATCGACAGTGGCCGATCGCATTGCACCTGCGGGTTGATACACGCCAGCGCCAGCAGCACCGTTGCCAGCGTCACGCCCCATCGGCCTGCCGGTTCAAGCCGACGCGCCCGCCAGGCGATCCAGATCGCCGGCGGAACCACCACGAGCATCAACCAAACCCATTCGACGCGCAACGCTTCCCTTGCCCTTCGTCTCCGGTAGACTCCGCGATCTTACTGGAAGGAGCCGGGAGTCAGGAGCCATGAGTCAGAAGGAAGATGAATGCACGCGAGATTTCTTCCCGCTTCTGGCTTCTGGCTCCTGACTTCTGGCTCCTCCCCCGAAACGTTGAAAGGAATCGACCATGCTCAGCCTTACCCCCACGCAGATCGTCACAGAACTGGACAAGTACATCGTCGGCCAGGCGGACGCGAAGCGCGCCGTCGCGATCGCGGTCCGAAACCGCTGGCGTCGCCAGCAGTTGCCTGAGCAGCTTTCGCGCGACGTGGCGCCGAAAAACATCCTGATGGCCGGCCCGACCGGCGTCGGCAAGACCGAAATCGCCCGCCGGCTGGCGACGCTCACCGGCGCGCCGTTCGTGAAGGTCGAGGCCACCAAGTACACCGAGGTCGGCTACCACGGCCGCGATGTCGAATCGATGGTTCGCGATTTGCTCGACGTCTCCATCGCGCAGCTCAAATCCGAACTGTACGAACAGGTGAAGGAAGAAGGCACCCGCGCAGTTGAAGAGCGGCTGCTCGAAAACCTGCTCCCGCGCCTTCCCAGCTTCTCGAACGATCCCGAGGAAGAGGCCCGCCGTGCTCGCACGCGCGAGAAAATGCTCGAACAACTCCGCGCCGGCGAACTGGAAGAGCGCGAGATCGAAATCAGTTCCGAGGAAAAACCCAACGTCGCAGGCATGTTCGGTGCCGCAGGCATGGACCTGGACCCGGACATGACCAGCATGTTCGAGCGCATGATGCCCTCGCACCGCTCGACCAAGCGGTACACGGTGCGCGAGGCGCGGCAGATCATCTTCTCGCAGGAGGCGGAGAAACTGGTCGATCGCGACCGAATCATCCGCTCGGCCATTCTGCGGGCGGAGCAGACCGGCATCATCTTCATCGACGAGATCGACAAGATCGCCGGTGCCGAAAAAAGCTCCGGCCCCGACGTCAGCCGCCAGGGCGTGCAGCGCGACTTGTTGCCGATCGTCGAAGGCTCGACCGTTACCACCAAGCACGGGCCTGTCCGCACCGACCACATCCTCTTCATCGCCGCCGGCGCGTTCCACACCGCCAAGCCAAGCGACCTGATGCCGGAACTGCAAGGCCGTTTCCCCATCCGCGTCGAACTTCAGGACTTGGAGAAAGACGACTTCGTCCGCATCCTCACCGAGCCGCAGAACGCATTGACCACCCAGCAGGTCGAACTGATGAAGGCCGAGAAACTTGAGATCAAGTTCACGGACGACGCGGTCGAGCAGATCGCGCAATTCGCGTTCGACCAGAACAAAAAAATCCAGAATATCGGCGCCCGGCGGCTGTACACGATCATGGAAAAGGTGTTCGAGCAGATCAGCTTCGACGCATCAGAAATGGCGGGCAAATCGATCACCATCACCGCGTCGTACGTGAAGCAGCGGCTGAGTGGCGTGGATGACAAGAAGGGGTGGTTCAGTTTCTAGGAATAGGTTGTGGCGTGCGGCATGTGGCATGTGGCGTGTGGCATGTGGTAATTGGGAGGGCGCGAACGCGGGCCTCCACAAGCAACAATCCACGCGCCACACGCTACGCGCCGCCCGCCACGCGCCATGTGCCACAAGCCACCCGCCAAAGCCTTCATTATCGGTCCTACTGCCAAAGCCCCATATCCGTCGATATCGTTTACATGGCCGCCGAAGCGACGACACAACCGGCAACGACGATTCTTCAGATCGAGACCCTTGAGAAGACGCTCCAGGTTCTGCGTCAGGGCATGGCGCAGGCGGACTTGCTGCAAGCCTGCCGGGAGATCAATGTGGCGGCGGCGGTGATTTTGATCTTCGCGGGCGTGATCTTTCTGCTGTGGGGGTTCTACGCCTTCAAATGGCTGGTGACGCTGAACGCCGCCGTCATTGGGGCGTGGCTGGGCGCGATGATCGGCCAGAGCGCCGGCGCGCCGCTCCCGGCGGCGCTGATCGGCGGGTTCGTCGCGGCGACCGTCACCTGGCCTTTGATGAAATACGCCGTCGCGATCATGGGCGGCATGCTCGGCATGGTGATCGGCATGGCAGCCTGGCGCGCCCTGGGCATCAACCCCAGTTTCGCCGCCGCCGGTGGGGGGATGGGCCTTATCTTCTGTGGCATGCTGTCGTTCATCCTCTTCCGCACCAGCGTTATGATGTTCACAAGCCTGCAAGGCTCGCTGATGCTCATTTTCGGCATCATGGGCGTGATCTATAAGTTCCAAGGCATCGACACCAGCGCCCTCGAATCCCGCCTGGAAGTCAGCCCCTTCATCATGCCCATG
>JBBQQZ010000165.1:0-8242 GCA_038215325.1 Tepidisphaerales bacterium
CGGAAGTCGGTGGTGTATTTGAGGTCGCCGTCGTCGAGTTTGTCTTTGTCGAGCGACGGGTGCTCGCCGTGCAGGCCGCCTTTGACCTTGTTTCCGACGAGGAACATCGGGCCGGCGGCACCGTGGTCGGTGCCGTTGGAATCGTTTTGCGCCACGCGCCGGCCGAACTCGCTGAAGCACATGACGGTGATCTTGTCGCCGTAGCCCTTCGCGGTCATGTCCTTCATAAACGCGGCGATGCCGGCGCTCATCTCGTTCAGCAACTTCGAATGCCCGGCCACCTGGTTGGCGTGCGTGTCGTAGCCGCCTTGCTCGCAGTAGAAGACCTTAGTCCCGAAGTTGCCGTTGATGATCTGCGCGATCAGACGCAACCGCTGGCCGAGGCCTTGCGGGTACTCGGCGTCGGACTTGTACCCGGCGGTCAGTTTCTGGATCTGATCGGCGCTAATCATCGCGTTGGTCGCTTGGCGCGATAAAAACGCCATCGCCGGCGACGATTCGTCGAGCTGGTTGAACTCGGTGATCAGCGCCTTCTCCGTCGCCGATTTTCCGTCGACCTTGCCGAGCACGCGAATGCTGAAATCTTCGATCGACTGGATCGAAGGGGCCGGTGCCTGTTCGTTCACCAGCGCCTGGGGCAATTCGGATCCGATATTGATCGCGTTCATCACGCCGGCGCTCGTGCCTCGGCGCAGGTGGTCCAGATAGTGCCCCAGCCAGCCCCCGTTCTGGCCGGGGTTTTTTGGATCAGCGGAGTGCCAGATTGCCATCGATTCGAAGTGCGAGCGGTTCGGCTTCGGATACCCGCAGCCGTTTACGATCGCCAACTGGCCGTCATCCCATATCTTTTTGAACGGCGTCAGCCCGTCGTTGAGCGCGAACTGGTCGTTCAGCTTGTGCAGGTTGTCCTTCAGCGCCAGCTTGGGCCGGGCTTTGAAGTACGGATCAAAGCCCAGCGGCACGACCGTATTCAGCCCATCGTTCCCGCCTGAGAGTTGGACGATGACCAGGATGTTGTCGTTCGACACCGCCGGATTGGCCGCCTGCTCCGCCATCGCCATGCGCGACACGAACGCGGGGAGGCTGGAACCGATGCAAACGACCGGCAACGAGCCGAGGCCAACTTTGAGAATATCGCGTCTGGTTGTCATGTGAACCTCGATCAAAACTACAAATAGCAAGAGACAAGGAACAAACAACTCTCACACGGCAAAATTCAAATCACAAACCAGCAATCCTTGCCTTTAGGGTAGTTTCTTGTGGTTGGTTTGTATCTTGCTTCTTGTCCATTGAGATTTCTCGCTACGCGAGCTGGAATTCCGGCAATGCCGTGACGATGCGGATCATCGATCGGACGATCCGGTTCACGCCTTGCTGTTTTAGATCGAATTTTCGCGCCTTGTCGTTCTCGTCTTTACTGATGTAGTCGATCAGCTTCGTCCGCACTTCGGGTTTGATCTTTCCGTCGAGCAGCGCTTCGGCGAAGAAATCGACGACGGTGTCAGGCGTGTTGGCTCCGGCGAGTTTCATCATCGCTTCGATGCTGCCGCGCCGCGCGTAGTCCTGGCCGCGGGTCTGGGCGAGGTGCCAGCCGTAGTTCATGCGGACGATCAGCGTGTTCGCATTAATCCACGTCTCGTTCCCGTCCCACCCTTTCACGTTCGGCGGGTACAGCAACTGCTGGCCCATCTTGTTGGTCTGCTCACGCAAGAAATCGGTCTTGATCTTCCCGCCCATCACCGTTGCCAGCCCGAGCGACAGCTCCACCGGCGATTTGATCCGGCTACGGTAGGCGTAGTCGCTGTAGAAAATACGGCTGCTAAGCAACCGTCGCATGACGGTCTTCATCCGCCATTCCTGCTTAACGATCTCCGCCGCCAGAGTATCGACGAGCTGGTCGTTTGGCGCAGGGTGGACGAATTCGACCAGCAGCTTTTTCGCCAGGAACCTCGGTGCCGCCGGCTGTTTGAGCAGCAGATCGACGGCCTGTTCGTCGTTGAATTTGCCCTTCACGCCGAAGAGCGTCTTTTCCTTGTCGTCGAACTCTTTGGGATTGAAATGTCCCGCACCCTCGCGGATCGACCAGCCGGTGAAGCAGCGGGCCAGTTCCTTCACGTCCTGCTCGGTGTAGTTGCCGATCCCGAGAGTGAACAGTTCCATGATTTCGCGGGCATAGTTTTCGTTCGGCTTGCCCTTTTTGCTGTCGCGTCCGTCCAGCCAGATGAGCATCGCCGGATCGCGGCCGACTTCGAGCAGCAGGTCGCGGAAGTTGCCCAGGCCCTTCGCCCGGAACATCTCGATCTGCCGGTGCATGAATTCGCCCTGGCCGACCTTCGATGCGCTGGTCGCGAAATGGTCATGCCACACCAGCGCCATCTTCTCCTGCATCGGCCGATCCGTGTTCAGCGCGCGGTGCAGCCACCAGTTCTGGAGAGATCGGGGCTCCTTGATGTCCACAAAACCGGTCAGCGACTCCAGCGTATCATTGAATGGATCCGTCTCGGCATCGTACTCCAGCAATCCCTCCACCAACTCGTCCGGCGAACTGTCGACGCCGGCCTTCAGCGTGGACCATGTCGCGCCGAACGCGGCGCGGCGATACAGGTGGCTGACATGGGCGAAGGTCCATGGATTGGCGTCGGTGGGTTCGTACACGCCCAGGGGGTTGTCCGGAATGCTCAGCGCCATTGGTTAATGATACCTCTGAAAGCGCGGGCTGTTGAGTCCATACCATGATCCGGCGTAGACTTAGTTCCGGTTTCGCTGGCGTGGTCAGAAGAACTGAACACGCCGGCAAAATCGGTGATGGGAAGGCACGTCGGGACATGTCCAGTGGATCCAATTTGACCGTTCAGGTTCCCTCCCGAGGCATCGGGCTGGACCTCCGCGCCGTCGAAAAGACCTTCCCCGGCGGGGTTCGGGTGATCGAACCGGTGTCGATTCGGATCGATGCGGGCGATTTCGTCGCCTTGATCGGACCCAGCGGCTGCGGGAAAAGCACGCTCCTGCGCATTATCGCAAGCCTCGACACCCCCACGTCCGGGACGGTCACGCGAACGCAGGCCCGGACAGCCGACCCGGCGCATCGCGACATCGCGTACGTCTTTCAGGACGCCCATCTGCTTCCCTGGCGGAAGGTGCTGACGAACGTCTCGCTGCCGCTGGAACTGGCGGGGGTCGGTAAGTCGCAGCGGGAGGCGCGGGCGTCGGAACTGCTGAAGCAGGTAGGACTTGCAGACCTCGCCAATCGCTATCCCGCCCAGCTTTCCGGCGGGCAACGCATGCGCGTGTCGCTGGCGCGGGCGATGGTCACGTCCCCCAGCCTTCTCCTGCTCGACGAACCGTTCGCGGCCTTGGACGAGATCACCCGTCAGCAGCTTGACGACTGGCTTCGCGTTCTCTGGCATGAACGCGGCATGACTGTGCTTTTCGTCACGCATTCGATCCACGAAGCGACGTTTCTCGCCAATCGCGCGATCGTCCTCTCCACCCGGCCGGCGCGGGTGGCGCTGGATCACGATCTTGCGGCGCACCTGCCCGCCAACCGGACGCCCGCCGTTCGGACAACTCCGGTGTTTGCCGAGCAGATGCGCACGCTCTTCGTCGCGCTGGAAGGCGGGCCGTGGGCATGAAGTGGTTCCTCAAACATGCCCTCCCGCCGATCGTGCCGTTCGTGGTCATCGTGCTCGCGATCGAAGCCATCGTCGCCGCCGGGTGGGTGCAGGCGTTTTTGCTGCCCAGGCCCTCGGACGTGCTGCGGTCGCTCATCGAGAATGCCCGGGAGATCGGCGTGGCGCTGGGTGAAACGACGCTCGCGTCGCTGGCGGGATTTGCCCTAAGCACATTCGTCGGCATCCTCGTCGCGATCGCGCTCGCCAGCGGCGGGTGGGTGCAGCGGGCGTTTTACCCGTACGCGGTCTTCTTCCAAACCGTGCCGATCATCGCGATCGCGCCGCTCCTGGTCATCTGGTTCGGTTTCAATATCAACGCCGTCATCGCGTCGGCGTTCATCGTGTCGCTCTTCCCGGTCATCGCCAGTACGCTCAGCGGGCTGCTGTCGGTCGATCCCTCGCTCAAGGACCTGTTCCATCTCTACGGCGCTTCGCGCCCGGCGGCGCTGTTCAAGCTGCGATTGCCGTACGCGATGCCGAACATCATGACCGGCTTGCGCGTGGCGTCGGGCCTGTCGGTCATCGGCGCGATCGTCGGCGAGTTCATCACCGGCGGCGGGCTCGGGGGGTTGATCCAGGTATCCCGGCAGCAGCGGGCGATCGAAAAAGTCTTTGCGACGCTGCTGGTCGCATCATTGCTCGGGATCGCGCTGTTTGCGATCATCAACCTCATCTCGTACCTCACGCTTCGCCATTGGCACGCGTCTGAAAAGAACTCGTAGGAGAACTCGAACATGTTCAGAATGCTCGGCCTGCTGATCGTCGCCTCGCTGTTGGTCGCTGCGTGCGACAACCCCAATCCTGCGGACAAATCGTCGGATGCAAAGAAGGCTGAACTGCAGCTGAACTGGAAACCCGAGCCGCAGTTCGGCGGGTTTTACGCCGCGGCGCTGCACGGGAAGTATCTGGAGCAAGGCCTCGATATCGCCATCAATCCCGGCGGCGCAGGTGCGCCGACCATTGAACTGCTCGGTGCCAACAAGGTTCCTTTCGCGATCGTCTCCGCCGATGAAATCCCGCGTGCCCGCTTGCAGGGCGCGAAGGTCGTGGCGCTGTTCGCGGTCTACCAGACACACCCCCAGGGCATCATGACCCGCGCTGGCCGCGGGTTCAAAGAGATCGGCGACGTTTTCAAATCGCCGGGCATTCTCGCGATGGAGCAGGGGCTGCCTTACAGCAATTTCCTGAAGAGCAAATACGGGTTCGCGTCGCTGAAGATCGTACCCTCACCGTTCGGGGATCTGAGCGTGTTTCGGTCGGACGAGAATTACTCGCTACAGTGCTTCGTCACCAGCGAACCCTTGGCGGCGAAGAAACTGGGGATCGAACCGAAGACGTTCTTGATCGCCGACTCGGGCTACAACCCGTACGCCACCGTGCTGGCAACCAGCGAAGACTACCTCGCCAAGAACCCCGACACAGTGAAGCGCATGGTCGCCGCAGTACGCGCCGGTTGGCGGGCCTATCTCGACGACCCCACCGCCACCAACGAAAGGATGCGGGTCTTGAACCCCACGATGGACGCCGAGACGTTCAAAGCCAGCGCCGAAGCGCAGAAGCCCCTGATCGAGACGGCGGAAACGAAGGAAGCCGGGCTGGGCGTCATGACGATCGATCGCTGGAAAACGCTGGTCGGGCAATTGACCGACCTGAAAGTGATCGACAAGCGTGTTGACCCGGCATCGTGTTTCATCCAGCCCGGGTAGGCACGCGAGACCAATACTCTGCGCGCTATGTCCCCACGACCCACACTTCGGAAGACGCCTCATACGGTTCGTGCGTGAACCCCGCGCGGAGAATTCGGTGTAGCTGCGACGCCAGCGTCGCCCAATTCTGCGTATGTGACCAACGAATGGGCGACGCAGGCGTCGCAGCTACAGGCGCGTGAATCACCCTCGATCCGCCTCAAATCGACATGCTGTCCCTGGCGACCTGTGCCTCATCAGCCGGCGAACATCTCGCGCATTTTCCCGCCGATGTCGGCCGAGCGCATGAGGGATTCGCCGACCAGCACGGCGCGGACGCCGGCGGAGGCGAGTTTCTGGACGTGTTCGCGTGTGTGGATGCCGCTTTCGCTCACCAGCACGCTGGGGTCTTCGACCAGTTCGAGCATGCGGAGCGTGTTGCCGAGGTCGGTCTTGAACGTACGCAGGTCGCGATTATTGATCCCCAGCAGGCTGTAACTGCGGTGGGGGAAGCCGATCACGCTGTCGCGCACGCGGATCAGGTTGTCCAGGTCATGCACTTCGATGAGAACGGTCATCCGCAGTTCGGTGGCGAGGATTTGCAGGTCGATCATCGTGTTGGTCGCCAGGCACTCAGCGATCAGCAAAATCGCGTCGGCACCGTTGGCGCGGGCTTCGAGCACCTGGTAGGGGTCGATGATGAAATCCTTCCGTAACACCGGCAACTCGACGGCCGCCTTCACCTGGCGGAGGTAGTCGAGGGAGCCGAGGAAGTATTTTTCGTCGGTCAGCACGCTGAGGGCGTCGGCACCGTTCTCCTGATAGATCTTCGCGATCGCGACGGGGTCAAAATCGTCGCGGATGATTCCGGCGCTGGGAGAGGCTTTTTTAACCTCGGCGATGACGTTAACGGGTTTGGTGGTCGGGGGCTTGGTGACGGCCTGGAAAAAGTTGCGAGGCGGGCTCTGGGCAGCGATCTGCTCGCGGAGCTGTTCGACGGGGGTCAGGATTGACCGTTCGGCGACTTCGAACTTCTTGGTGGCGATGATTTTATCGAGGATCGTCTGCATGGCGGAAATCGCTAAGATGGGGAACTCTAGAACCTGAGGAAGGCTTGTCAATCGGACTGCTCGCTTCGGCGAACAACCTCGTGCTCCCGATCTGGTTTATCTGGACGGGGATTTCGCTTCTGCTGCTGTTCGTCGTCGCCGGCCGCAGCGGTGAGGCGTCGCCACGGGAACCAGAGTCGACAGGCGTGGTCTTTTTTCTGGCACCGGTGGGGGTGGGGCTATTCGTGGTGTGGGTGATGGTGAGCGCGTTCTGGAATGAGATGGCGGTCAAGTCGGGGGTCTCGACCATGACCGGCGAGCAGAAGGCGCTGCTGGCGGTGATCGCGCCGCTTGTTCCGGCAACGCTAGGGCTCATGGTTTTGCGGGGTCGGACCGCTCGGGAGGCGATCGGGCTGTCGGTCGATCGAATCCGCCCGGGCGTGCTGTGGGGGCTGCTGGGGATCACGATCGCGCTGCCGGTGGTTTGGTGGTCGCTGGAAGCGTCGATGCAGTTATGGCAGTGGATTGGGTACGAGCACGATAGCAAGCACGTGCTGCTGACGGAGCTGGGCAGGCACCCCGCAATGTGGGTGCGGGTGGCGATCGTGCTGGCGGCGGTGGTCGTAACGCCGATTTTTGAAGAACTCCTGTTCAGGGGCCTGCTCCAGACCAGCCTGCGCCGCGTGAGCGGATCGCCGGTCGCAGCGATCTTCCTGACGAGCCTGGTCTTCGCGGTTATCCACGACGCCTGGTCCGCCCCGGCGATCTTCGTGTTGTCGGTGGGAATTGGAGCCTGCTACGAACTTTCCCGCAATCTGCTGGCCGCGATCGTCATGCATGCGGCATTTAATGCCTTCGCGATCGCGACCAGTGGGGCGCTCTGATAGCGCGCGGTTAACCTGACCACTTGCCCCGTTGCCAGATCGGGCGACTTCGTCCACAATGCCCGTCCGTTTTTTAGGTAAAGCTTCATTGAAAGGAATTTTCCATGGCGGACGAACAAATCACTCCCCCGGCCGGCGATCAGCAGAACGTTCAGCTCGTTGTCGATGACCGCGAACTGCGCACGTGCTACAGCAACGGCTATTTCATCAACCAGACCGCCGAAGAAGTGGTGCTGGATTTTGGGTTTAACCTCCCGCGTCCGGCGCAGGCGGGCCAGCAGCCGCAGGTGCTGTTTAAGCTGACGGATCGCGTGATCCTCAGCTACCCCAACGCCAAGCGTCTGGCCGGCTCGCTGTTGCAGCTCATCAAGCGCTACGAACAGCAATTCGGCGAGATTCCGACTCAGCCGGGCGCTCGTCGCTAATCGGCTCGTTCGGTTCAAACAGATCGATCACAGCTCGATTCTGCGCCATGCGCCATTGATCCCGACGAACCGCCGCATGAACGGGCGAGAGGTTGGAGATGATCACGGCGTCATAGCGCAGCGATCGGGCTGTTGCGTCATCGACGATGCGAATGCCGCGGTATCTGCGCGCCGGATGATGCAGACTTCGGTCGGCGATCGCGACGATCTCGATCCCCAGATCGCGGCAGGCGCGCCAGTAGGCGTGGATGTTTTTGCCGCAATCGACCAGGACGACACGCATCTGCCCCCTTTCCCGGTACTCCGAGAGAGGGTTAGGGTCTGACGCCGTCGATCGACCATCGACGCTCAAGCCCTCACCCCAGCCCTCTCCCGGCGTACTGGAACAGGGGGTAAAGCGGGCGCACTCCAAGCGTTGTCGGATCTCATCGACCTTGGCAAATCTCTCAAACCCTTCATCCGACACCGCATCGCGCTTCAGCCCCGTCACCGACCGCAGCATGAAATCGATCACGCCGTAAAAAAAAG
>JBBQQZ010000166.1:0-8200 GCA_038215325.1 Tepidisphaerales bacterium
GAAAAATTCACAGGCAGCCGTATTGTCCCCCCGACCGGCGCAGGCAGTTCCACAGTACTTGTAGCGTTAGTCTGGGCTGCTGCAATGGACGACCCCAATCCCATCCCCCCCGCTATCACCCAAAGTAATACGACGAAGCACCGGATGCCAAAACACATGTGCTGCTCCTGCAAATTTGAAAAGTAATGTTGTAAATCTAAAATCGGTATGAACCGAAAAGTGCCCGTCAAAGACAAAATGACCAGCGTCCCTTGTTACGTCCCAGAAACGTTTCCGCACTGTCTAATCAAAGCACCGCTTATCTCACGCCGAAGATTGCCCGTGCATCGCCGGCGCCGTTGCCCATAATGACCCGCCAATCATAGACATTGTCGTTGGCGTCACTTGGCATATAGATGGCGTTGCTCGGAATCGCGGTCTGGCCACCGCTCATTCCTCCGTAGGGGGGGACAAAGCAATCAACCGGATTGCCACCCGAATCGTTTAGCGGCATCCAGATGACCGACCCGTCCACGCGGCAGACATTGCCGCCAGCCGGTCGATTCTTCTTCCTATCCCAATGGTTCGTCTCCACGGGGCCGCCATTATTGCCGGCGTCCCACCTGTTGACGCGATCACCCCAGAGCGCCGGATTGTTGCCGGGAATGGTCCCACCTCCCGCCCTCGACCGAATGGCGTTGCCGGCCCGGGCAAGCCGGTTAAGCTTCATGATCCCAGGGTGATAGAGGCCGTCCAATTCTCCGGGGCCGAATGGGAAGTGACTGCCAGCGTAAAAAGCGTAGCAGTTCCTGGCGTAGTATCCCTCTGGCCGTAGTGGTGCGCTCGGGCAGATTAGCGAGCGAGGGGGAGCACCAATAAGGTTGTAGCTCACGCCGTTGAGGTACGCGTCGCTGGAAAGACCCCAACCGCCAGGAAATACTGAGCTCACGTTAACGTAGCGGCCGAAGAAAGTGGTCAGGGAAGTGTTGTTCCCAGAATAATCTCCCAAATAACCATTGACTGCCGAAGTCGACGGTCCACCCGACGGCAGCACATCTTTATGGTCGGCGGCATACATGAACGTAGCCAAACCAAGCTGCCGCAGATTTGACGCGCAAGCCATGCGGCTGGCTGCGGCCCTAGCGTTGGACAGCGCCGGCAGCAGGACCGAGATCAACAGCGCGATGATCCCTATGACGACCAGTAGTTCGATAAGCGTGAAACCACGACTATGAGATGCATTTCGCATGAGGCTGCTCCGAAGTGAGCGATTTGTCGAAAACAAAAACGGGTGCATCCAACGCATAGGAATGACGCGGTCGGACCCGCCGACACGGAAAATCTTTCGCCTGCGTCGCTCCAGATGCTCACCGATTCAAGTTGCAAGGACGAGTGCGTCACTGTTAGCCGCTATATTTCATCGTGCGATAAGAGTATGACAATAGCGTTTCCGGGAGGAACTGTCAATCTATTTATTGCCAATTCCACTCCCTCCACCAACTATCACGTATGATGCCAGCGTCCAGAAATACCAAGGATTTGTTGCCATCCTCGGCAGAGCAGCACGCATGCGACTGGACCAGCGACAGCCTCGAAGTGGCAAGAATTTCCGCCAACACGCGGAACAGGCCGTGGCCCCTTCGGCCCGCACGCCATCGACGCGACAGGTACCGCTCCGAGTCGATCGGGTTGAAGTGAAGGGTCAGAAGTCCCATCCTGCCGCGTTCCTATTTTACTTGAAGCCATTCCCTCATCCATGCAATCGACAATGAATATATTCACTCATTCACCCCATTGGCTTTGGTGCTCATCCGCCCGGCGAATCCACAACAACGTCGTCTGTTTTCGGCGGTTGGTGGATATCGATGGAGACGTCCCACAAGCGCTCATTCGAATCACCGCCGACGCTCGCTACGACCTCTATGTGAATGGCGAGTGGATTGGCACGGGTCCGGTCCGATCCTGGAAATCCCCCTGGCCGGTCGACGAGTACGATCTACGGGGCTTGCTGAGGCCAGGCGTGAATGCGATTTCCGTGCTCGTCCAGCACTGGGGGATCGCCACGTTCCAATACCTGCCCAGCGCCCCCGGGCTATTAGCCCAACTGGACTGGACCGATGCCAACGGTCCGAACCATCTTGAGACCGATGAAAACTGGCGCTGCCAACCGCACGAGGGCTATCAATGGCCCGTCCCGCGCATCAGTTGTATGCAGCCGTGGGAAGAGCAGTTTGATGCACGCGCTCTGCCCGGCGACTGGACCGCAACCGATTTTGACGACACACGCTGGCAAAACGCGGCACTGGTTTGTCGTTCCGGCGAAGGCGAGCATGCCGAGTTTGAACGGCGCGATATCCCGTTCCTGACCCGTCAGCCGGTTGATCCGGTGCGAGTCCTGGCGACCGAGGCGGTCCGTCCTGCTCGATACAGTTGGACGGTCAATCCGCGTGAGTTGCTCAATCCCACCGACGACACCGCCAACGTGCTTCGCGGGAAGATGCTGGTCCTAACACACATTCATAGCAAGCAGGCCCAGCGTATGGAGCTTCATCCGCCGCACGATCGGCCGCGTGCGCTGTGGAAATTGAACGGCAGGGAGGTCGCGTTCGACGACCGATCTCTCCAGAAAACGAACACTGGCGTGGCGCACGTGAAGCTGCATGCCGGCTGGAATGTACTGATGGGTCGCCTGCCGGAGGAAGAACACTACTGGTGGGCGGTGTTGAACGTGTGGACGGAGTCGCCTGTTCGTTTTGCGGCAACAAGAGAAGAGTCCGATTCGACGGCTTCGTGGCTGGCGATCGGCCCCTTCGCCAATGCACTCGATACCGCAGATGCCAGTGGCTCCGATGCCAACAGAGTCGCGCCGCTCGCCGGCATCCACGCGGCCATGGTGGATGCGTCGTTCATTCCCGAGGGCGCCACACAAGAGCGCCTGAATGAAATCTGGAAGAAAGGCACACTCGACCAGCCCGCGCCGTACGCACGTCCGATCCCGGCCGACATGGTGGCGACCGTCGACGTCTACGCACAATGCGCCTCCGAGCGTGTCGTCGCAACGAAGCAGCAACTGGTTGAGAACGTTAGCGCAATGATTTGCGATACCGCTGACTGGACGACCGTCCATCCCGCCATGAATGCCGACGTACGCATTCTTTTCGATTTTGGCCGCGAAGTGGTTGGCTATCACGAGTTCGAAATCGATGCCCCGGCAGGTGCCATCATCGACAATCACAATTTCGAGTTCATTCAGCCCGACGGCAGAATCAATCTCGCGGAAGGCATGAACAACTCGTTCCGCTACGTCTGCCGCGAAGGTGTGCAGCGATACCGAACGCTTGTGCGACGCGGCTTTCGCTACTCGTGGTTCAGCTTCCGCAACTTCACCCGCCCGATCCGTGTACGGTTCGTCCGCGTATTGATGAGCACTTATCCGCAGCAGCGGGCAGGATCATTTTCCAGCTCCGACCCACTGCTGGACCGGATTTGGGAGGCCGGCGCGCACTCCGTGCAGTGCTGCTCGGAGGATACATACACCGATTGCCCCACCTACGAGCAGACATTCTGGGTGGGCGATGCACGCAACGAAGCGCTCGTGGATCTGGTCGCCAACGGCGATCCACGTCTGAGCGCGCATAGCTGGCGCGTCGCAGCCGGCAGCCTGGAACGATCGCCGATCGTGGAAAGCCAGGTTCCTAGCGGCTGGCAGAATCTGCTGCCCGCCTGGACATTTCTCTGGATGCGATGGGCGCAGGAGCACTTCGAGCTCACCGGCGACCGGAAGACCGCGCGCTACATGGTGACCAGGCTGCGGCAGAACTTCGCCGGCATGGAAAAGTGCGTCGGTCCCCGCGGATTGATTAACATCCGCGCCTGGAACATGTTCGACTGGGCGGCGATGGATACGCCCGCAGACGGCGAAGTCACTCACCTGAACTGCCTCGCCGTGCTGGGGCTGAACCAAAGCGCGGAGTTGGCCGAGAGCGTTGGCGCCAGAGCAGATGCCAAGCGATGGCGCAGCATGGCGGAGGCGCTCCGGCGGTCAATCAACGCGCATCTGTGGGACGGCAAACGGAACGCGTACGTCGATTGCATTCGCGCCGATGGCACGAAGTCACCCGTCTTCTCCCAGCAAACCCATACCGCGGCCTACATTGCCGGCATCCCAACCGGTGCGCGGATGGCACGAACGCGTGACGTCATGTTTTCCGCACCGCCAGGCTTCGTCACCGCGGGAAGCCCGTTCTTCATGTTCTTCCTGCTCGAAGCATATGTCCGAGAGAACCAGATCGGGCAGATGCTCGAAACGATTCGCCAATACTGGGGCGAACAGGTGAGGGCCGGCGCGACGACGTTCTGGGAGACATACGATCCGAACGCGGCGCGCATGACACGCAGCCACTGCCACGGATGGTCTGCCGCACCCACCTACTTCCTCACACGGTACGTGCTTGGCATCCAGCCCGCCGAACCAGGCTACAAGCTCATCCGCATCGCGCCCCCACCGATCGACCTTCGCTGGGCGCGCGGCCGGGTGCCGACCCCGCAGGGCGCGGTGGAGTGCGAATGGCAGCAACTGGACGATCTTCTCTCGATCACGGTCAATGTGCCCACGTCACAGGAGATCGAAGTCGTCCTCCCCTACCCGGGAAAACTGGAAATCCTCAACGGCCGTCTGAAATCGCGAGCCAAACACAATGGATTCACCTCGCTGAAGATCGAGGGAAAGCAGATCAAACTGAAATTGCGTCGAGCGCCCAGCTCCGCGCGATAGGTCCAGCCTGATTCCCGGCAGAACGTACCCATTGCACTGGAAATGGTCGCACGTCCGGGCAATCACTGATCCACCCCGAAGGCTGCCTTTCAGGTTGATCGCGGAGCAACTTCCAGGTGCCTTCGCGCGGGCACATGAAATCGCCTTGGACCGCAGGTTCGACAGCGGCATGACGCGAACGTCGTGGGGCATTCTGCCGACCGATTGGCGCACGCCCGAAGATGCCTACTATGGTCCGGTCGTGATTACTGAATTGCTGCTGCAAAGCCACGATGGCGTCATCCGATTATTCCCGTGTTGGCCTGTCGGTCAGCCGGCCGGGTTTGAAGGGTTGCGTACGCGCGGAGGGTTCGTGGTGTCGTCGCAATGGCTCGGCGAGAGTAGCGTCGGCGCGACTCGGATCCACAGCATCGCCGGCGAGACATGCCGGCTCCGCTGGAAGGACTCAACGCCGCCACAAGTACGACGCGGCGAGTCGATGGTCGCCGTCCGGGTTGTCGGGGAGGACATAATTTTCGATACCAAACCAGGAGTCGACTATGTCGTCGAATCCTGAGAGACAGGTCGACGTGCTCGTCGTCGGCGGAGGCCCAGCGGGCACGGTCGCGACGATCCAGGCGGCGCGGGCAGGTGCGCGCACGCTGCTGGTTGAAAAAAGCGGTGTACTTGGTGGAACGACCGTGCTGAACGGCGTCAACCTTCCGGGCTTGTTTCATGCGTGGGGAAAGCAGGTCATCGCGGGCATCGGATGGGAACTGGTCCTGCGTGCCGTCTCCGAAGCAGGCGAAAAATTGCCTGATTTCTTGAACTTCAAGGTTCCGCACAGTTGGCTGCAAGTCCCAGTCGACGAAGCGCTCTACGCGGCCGTTTGCGATGACGCGGTCGTCCGGTGCGGTGCGACACTGCTGCTTCATACGATGCCTGCCGCGATCGGCCGTGACGAGGGGCGGTGGCAGGTGACCCTCTGCACGAAGGAAGGACTGATTGCCTATCGCTCGCGGGTGCTGATCGACTGCACCGGCGACGCCAATGTTGTGAGTCTGGCAGGCTTGCCTCTGGACAGAAGCGATGCGCTGCAACCCGGTACGCTGATGCTGCTCGTCGGGGGGTATGTGTTAGCAACGCTCAACCTGGCGGCGATTCAACGAGCGTTCGACGCTACGGTAGAACGCGGCGAGGTGCTTCGGGCAGACCTTCAACATGACCATGATGCGGTAAGTCGTTTCCTTCGTTCGCGCGGGCAAAACTGCATGCATGTCGTTGGGATCGACGCTTCAACCAGTGCAGGCAAGACCGACGCTGAACTTCAGGCTCGCCGCGCGATGATGCGAATCTATCGGTTCTTCAAAGCGCAACCGGGCTTGGAGAATTTCAGGATCGAGTGGTTCGCATCCGAATGCGGCATCCGCGAGACGCGCACCATCCAAGGCCGGAGTCGAATCACTGCGCAGGACTACACGTCAGGCCGGCTCTGGGACGACGCGGTGTGTTGCAGCTTTTACCCGATCGACATACACCGTGCCGACGGCCACGGCATTGACATTCGGCCGCTCAGCGAAGGTACGGTCCCCACCATCCCGCGTGGCGCGATGTTACCCGCCGGCGCCGAAAATCTGATCGTTGCGGGCCGATGCATCTGCGGCGATCAGACCGCTGCCAGCGCCTACCGCGTGCAGGCGACCGCAATGGCTACCGGTCAGGCCGCCGGTGCGCTAGCGGCGCTGGCTGCACGACAGAATCGCGAGGTGGGCGACGTCTCGATCGGCTCGTTAAGAGCCCTGCTGGCCGAGCACAATGCGATCGTTCCTGGCCTTCCCGCTCATGGCCCCGATGGACATTCGCCCAAAGGCGAGGCTTTCATTGCCGCAAGCGTCCGGTTAGACTTGACGTTTCCGATTAAAGATTGACAAACTTTCCTGGCGTTAAAATCGAAATGAAGCTGCGAAATTCATACCTGTGACAAGATGACTGCACTCACATCACCCCCGGCAAACGAGAAGAAGTCCGTACCCTCACGCACGGAGGTGGCCGCGTACTACTTTCCGAATTATCACCCCGACGCCCGCAACTCAGAACGGCACGGCAACGGGTGGACCGAATGGGACCTTGTCCGGGCGGCCACACCTCGATTTCCCGGACACCAGCAGCCGAAGGTACCGGCGTGGGGCTACTTTGATGAGTCAGACCCGGCGTGGTCTGCGCGCGAGATTGACCTGGCTGCCGAACACAACATCACGGCGTTCATCTACGACTGGTACTGGTACGGAGATCGACCTTACCTGCACGACGGACTCGAACGCGGATTTCTCAAGTCAACGAATCGCGGCAAGTTGAAGTTCGCGCTCATGTGGGCGAACCATGACTGGAACAACCTGTTCCCCGCACGATTTACGAATCGTCCCGAGCTGCTCGAAACAGGAAAAGTCGGCCCGGAGGTTTTCGAACATCTCTGTGAGTACGTCGTCCAACATTACTTCAACCAGGACAACTATCTCAGGCTCGACGGCAAGCTGTATTTTTCGATCTACGAACTTGGAACTTTTATTAAGGGGATGGGTGGAGTTGACGGTGCCGCGCGTGCCCTCGAGCGGATGCGAGTCCTTTGCGATCGAGCGGGCGTGGGCGCGCTGCACCTGAACACGGTCGTGTGGCAACTGCCGATTCTTTCGGGCGAACTCGATTTGCCCGACGTCGGTGAGGTCATTCGCCGGTTGGGCATCGACAGCGCGACCAGCTACGTGTGGGTGCACCACTACAATCTCAACAGCGGCGAGTTTCCTAATGGAAGTTACGCCCTTGCCGCAGACGCCAACTACAAAATCTGGGATCACTACGCTCGAACACTGCCCGTGCCCTATTTTCCAAATGTAACCATGGGATGGGATCCCAGCCCGCGCACCTGCCAATCTGACAAGTTTCAAAATCAGGGCTATCCGTGGACGCCCGTGTTGGAAGGTAATTCCCCCGACGCTTTCGAGAACGCGATTGCAAAAGCGCGGGCGTTCGTGGAGGCCGCGAGCGGGCCGTCAAAACTTATCACAATCAACGCATGGAACGAGTGGACGGAAGGCAGTTACCTGCTGCCGGATACGACGAACGGCACGGCCTATCTGAACGCGATTGGCAGAGCCTGTGGCATTCGGTGAAGAGCCGAGCAGCGATCGCGCGACGAACGTTCAGTTACGAGGCAGCGATGAACCCCATGATTCGGAACACAAAAACCGGCCAGTTAACGCGTTGCCATCGTCTAGATGAGGCGACGATACGCCTAGCGTCTGCCAATTCTTCAGGCGGCGAGTGATCTTCGCCAGTAAGTTGGCCAAAGGTGGCTTTGGTGCAGGCCTTCCAACGCCATGACCGCTTCGGCGTTGCGGGCGGTCCAGCGCATGCCGATCCCTTTCAGTCGACGGGCTTCGCTCTTGCAGCCCGATTCGGTGGGGCCCGAGC
>JBBQQZ010000167.1:0-8185 GCA_038215325.1 Tepidisphaerales bacterium
GGAATATTCGCACCTGGGCGCGGGCTTCAAGATCGCGATGCGCGATCTGGAACTGCGCGGCGCGGGCAACATCCTGGGCCCGGAGCAGTCCGGGCATATCGCGACGGTGGGGTACGAGATGTATTGCCAGCTTCTGGAAGAAGCCGTGCATCAGTTGAAGCATGACAGGAAGATCACACGCCCCGAGGCGCACGTCGACATCGGCGTTACGGCCATTCTCCCCAAGCAGTACATCCCCAACGACCGCCAGCGGCTGGATGTGTATCGCCGGCTGACGCGGTGCAGCGATGTCGAAACAGTCGAGGCGCTTCAGAAGGACGTCACCGATGCCTACGGCGAAATCCCTCGCCAGGCGGTGGTGCTTTTTGCGCTGACCGAACTGCGCCTGCTGGCTGGGCATTTCGGGATCGACAAGATCATCAAGAAAGAGCCCGATGTGGTGTTCAACGTCGCCGACGCCCAACGCGCCAGCTTCGCGATGACCGGCGCGCCGGGACGATTAACGGTGGTCGACGAAAAAACTGTCTACCTCCGCATGCCGCCGACGTTCCTTGAGCCGGATACCCTGCTCTTGGCGCTATGCAAACTGATGCAGAACGCGAGGAAGAAGGAAAGTAGCACGGGCGTCCCGGCCGTGACGACCAACTAAATCCGGGCGACACGCCCGTGCTACTTGCCGATGAGCGATAGCACTGGGCGCGACGTGAGCAGTTCGGTATTGAGCAGGTCGATGCTCAGCGACGCGGTTGTGCGGTTGGACATCGCCATTGCGCCGAGCCTGCAGAAAAGACGGCGCTTGCGCCAGAGTTTTTCGTACTGCGCGGGCAAGCGGTCGAGTCGATCAGACAGGATCGCCTCCACCGCCAGTTCCGCGCTGCGTAGAGCCAGGCCCATTCCCTCCCCGCCAATCGGTTCGATCGCGCCGGCAGCGTTGCCGAGGGGGATGACGTGGACGGGCCAATCGGTGCGGGGGGCGTAGCGCGGCAGCGGGGCGGCGAGCCAATCGCCGGTGCGGCGGGCGTTCGCAAAATGGGTCATCATCGTTGGATTGGTTCGCATCAGGTCGTCGAAAACGCGCGCGACATCGCCACCGGCGCGCTTAACACGCTCGGCCGGGACGGAGAAGGCGACGTTCCACCGATCCCCCTCGATCGGCGCGACCCCGCCATAGCAGCCGGCGACGGCGTAGAGCGTGATCGCGTTCGGCATCGCCTCAATATCGACGTAGTGGGTTTTGATGCCGAGGTCGCCGGTGAAGGCGGGCTTGTCGTTGAGAAACGAACCGCGTCCGTCGGCGAGGACGATGTAGTCGGCGTGAAGTTCGTCAATGACATTGTGCGTGAGGTCTCTGGCCCGCACCCCAACTCTCTCCCGGATTACCGGGAAAGGAGGCAGGAGGACTCCCTCTTCCGGTAATCCGGGGGAGGGTGGGGGCATGAGCGACTCGACCCTCCACGGTTGCAGGACTCCCACGCCGGCGGCGTGGGCTTTTGAAAGAAGGTGTTGGTCGAGCACGGCGCGGGAGATGCCGAGCATCGGTTGAGGGAGATCGAGCGTGACGCTGGAATCGGACGAGATGAGGCGGGTGTGGGTCAGTTCGATCGCGCCTGCGTCCAGAAGCTCGGCTTCAAGGTCGTGGCGATTCAGGACGGATCGGCCGAGCGCGGAGAGGCATTCGCCGCAGACTTTGTCGCGGGGGAAGCGCGCGTGTTCGATGAGCGTTACGCGGGCACCCGCTCGCGCCAGCAGGATCGCCGCAAGCGAACCCGCCGGGCCGGCACCGATGACGATTGCGTTCATGCGGGAATCATAGGCGTAAAGGAGTCGTGGGTCGTTGGTTGGAGGCGGCGTTGGTCGTGGGTCGGGGGTCGTGGGTCGTTGGTCGTCAGGCGATGTACGACCCACCACCCACCACCCCCGACCTCCGACCTACGTCCCACGACCCATGACCCATGACCCACCACCCACGCCGCCTCCAATTTGACGCCGGCGTGTCCGTTGCCGATCATCCGTTCCATGACACGCGAAAAGTTGATCGAACGCATTAAGAGCCTGGCCGTCCTGCACGGGGAATTTACGCTGCGCAGCGGCAAAAAATCGCGGTACTACGTGGACAAGTATCGCTTTGAAACACAGCCGGACGTGCTGGCGGCGCTGGGGAAGCTGTTTGCCGAGCACGTGACGGATGACGTGGACCGCATCGCCGGCCCGGAGCTGGGCGCGGTCTGCCTGGCGGCCGCCACCTCGATGGCGGCGGGCAAGCCGTTTGTCATGGTCCGTAAGGCGGCGAAGGAGTACGGCACGACCAAGCGCGTCGAAGGCGTGCTTAACGCCGGCGAGCGCGTGCTGATCGTCGAAGACATCCTCACCACCGGCGGAGCAGTCCTCGAGGCGGCCAAATCGCTCACCGAGGCGGGCGCGAAGATCGTCAAGATCGTCGGCGTGATCGACCGCCTCGAAGGCGCGCGGCACAATATCGAACAAGCCGGCTTCCAGATGGACGCGCTGTTCACGATATCCGACCTGGGCATCGAAGGCCCGCACTGACGCAGGTCGCCGTCGATCGAGTGTTCAGACCAACGCAAAAGCCCGCCGAGATCGCTCTCGGCGGGCTTTGCTATTGATCAATCGGACGGAAGCCGCGTTAGAACGTCAGCTTCAGCGCCTGGCCCATCTTGATGTACGTAACGTCCGTGAGGATCGCGTTGCGGTTATCGAGGAAGCCGATGACGCCCGTGCCGTAGAGGCTGAAGTTGCCGGTTGTTCCGACGATGTTCTTCAGGATCGTCTGGCCGAGGGGGTTCGAGGTCGTGCCGCCGGCGTTGAAGCCACGGTCGATGTAATCGCGACGCACCCAGTCTTCAAAGCTCTTGACGGTGGTGTTGTCGCCGAATCCACCCGGATCGGTCTTGGCACCGACGAACACATTGCCCGAGCTGTTGAGAGCCGGAGCCTGCTTGATGCCGCCGTACGGGAAGAGGGTGTCGCCGGAGTTCAGCGTGGCGAGCACCTGCTCGTTCATCATGTTGACGAGCTTTGTGCCGTTGCCCACGAAGCTGTTGTCGACCAACGCCTGCTGCACATAGACATTCACGCCGACCGCGTTGGCAATGATTTCTTCTTCCTGCGAGCTGGGCGGGGTGCCCTGGGCATCGGCGGTGATGTCGCCGTGCAGGATTTCGTGGGCGAGGACCGCAGACAGGGCGCGGAAATCTTCGCCAGCGAAGGTCGGACGAATGAACAGCGAGAGTCGCCCACCGGCGCTGAGCTTGGTTTCGCCAACGGGCGCCGAGGCGCTGATGAGGGCGTTGAACTCAACGAATGTGTACGCCTTGCCGGTCGGGTTGGTCTTGCCGATGTACCCGCCGATTGCCGGTTCCGCCGCCGTGCCGTACAGCGATGCGAGCGCCGCACGCAGGGTCTGATCCTTGAACACCACCGCGACGCCCGAGTTGTCGTACAACGCGATCGCGTCGTTGGCTTTCGCCTGTGTGAGGATGCCGGCGCTGACCTTGGCGTTCATGAACGTCACCAGGCTCGCGCGAACCGCAGCGGCGCTGGGCTGTGTGTTAGCGGTCGTGGGGTTAGGCGCGGACGAGAAGACGTCGGGGGTGAAGTAGCTCAGATCGGTCGGCCGCCAGTTGCGGTTCGACATCGTGTAGCGCGGCTTGTTCTGACCGACCGTGAACGTGATTGTCGTGGCGGCGCTGGAGGCGTCGTAGACGACATCGTTGCCTTTGGTGTCCGTCAGGGCTCCCACGTTGATGAACAGGCGGCTGCCCTTACGGATGAGCCGGTCGGTGATGATCGTGAGGACGCGGCCGTCGACGGCGTCGCGGGTGATCGACATACCGACGGTCACCTTGCGCTGCACGCCGGGGTTGAGCAGGTCTTCGGCGTAGCCGAACGAGCGAATCTTGGAGGCATCGGCCAGACGGACCGTCTTCGAGAACGCGATCGTGATGCGGTTGCTGTTCAAGGCGGTTGCGTCAACGTCTTGGCGCTTGGCGATCTTGAGGCCGATGATCGGCAACTGAATGGCGGCCATCAGCTTTCGACATTCGAGGTCCTCGATGGTGGCAGAGGCGGCCTGTTTGACGGGAGATTTCGATGAAGCGAACAGTCGGCGAAGCATGATGCGTGGTCCTTTCTTGATCAACGCGAGGAATCTGCAAATCTAGATCACATCTACGGCCGGGTCAAAAAGCGACTCGGTCGCACTCCACTCCCGCAAGCCAAACTGCTCGCGGCGACCCGAAAGGCCGTAACACCGTGTGGGTGACTTGGGCGGACTATACCATCTGTATTGCCGCACCAACAGTTCGCCAACCTCCGGATACCCGGACGTAGGCTTAAAGTGGTCTTACCTGTATCGGACGGAGACGCATCCAAATTCTTACAAAAATTTGCGCCATTCGCTTCGTATACCATGCGGGGATCGTCGTGTTGCCATAATCCGAACAAAATACAAACAAAAAGCTTGACGCGAACCCGCCCATGCGTACGATCGCTCGATTCGGATCGCGCGAAGGCGTCGGTTCGGGTTGTCTGGATTTGAAACGGTCTGTGCGTACACTCAACGTCGCATCGCCCGAACACCTAGGATTGCCCCATGATCGAAAAAATCTTCAAAGCGTACGACGTTCGTTCCACCTATCCCACGCCCCTCAACGAAGACGCCGCCTGGAAGGTGGGTCATGCGACGGCGCAGTTCCTGAAGCGGGGTCGGGAGACGCATTTTGGCGGGATCAAGGTCAAGAACGAGAACCTGTTCGTGATCGGGCGCGACATGAGGCCGCATTCTCCGTCACTCGCCAAGGCGCTGTCGGACGGCGTGCGGTCGGTCGGGTTTGATGTCATCGACGTCGGGCAAATCGATACCTCGTTCATCTATTTCGCGATCAACCACCTCGACGCCCTCGGCGGGATCCAGGTGACGGCGTCGCATAACCCGATCCAGTACAACGGTTTCAAGATCTCCGGTCCCAAGGCTAAGCCGATCGGCTCGGCGACGGGGTTGGAAGAGATCAAGCGCATCGCGATGAGCCTCCGCGCCGCAGCCACCACGGGCGTGATGGGGAAGATGGAAGAGCAGGATTTGTGGGCACCGTACCGCAAGCACGTGCTTCAGTTCCTGAACCTGCGCCGGCCTTTGAAGGTGCTGATCGACGCCTCGAACGGCATGGCAGGCAAGATGGTGCCGCTGGTGTTCGATGGCGTTCGCGATCTGGAAATCGTTCCGCTTAATTTCGAGATCACCGGCTCATTCGTCCACGACCCGAACCCGCTCGTCGAATCCAATCTCACGCAGCTCAAGGACCGGATGAAGGTCGTCCCGGTGGACGTCGGCGCCTGTTTTGATGGCGACGCCGACCGCTGCATGTTCATCGATGAAAAGCTCCAGACGATTGGCTGCGATTTGCTGACGGCACTGATGGCGCGCGATTTCCTGAAGATGCCGCAGAACAAAGGCTCTGCGATCGTCTACGACCTGCGCTGCGGAAAGATCGTCGCCGACGAGATCAAGGCTGGCGGGGGCGTGCCGAAGCGCGAGCGCGTCGGGCATGCGTTTATGAAAAAGACCCTCGCCGAAACCAAGGCCGTCTTCGGCGGCGAACTGTCCGGGCACTTCTACTTCCGCGATAACTTCAACGCCGACTCCGGCGCGATCGCGTTCGCGCGCATCCTGTCGATTCTCAGCCAGACGCGCGGCACGTTCAGCGACCTCATGCAGCCGTTCAAGAAATACTCCCAGTCCGGCGAACTCAACTTCCAGGTCGATGACAAGGACGGCGTTATCCGCACGCTGACCGAGCAGTACAAGAAGGCCGACATCGACTACCTCGACGGACTGACCGTTGACCTCGGCGACTGGTGGTTCAACGTCCGCAAGAGCAACACCGAACCGTTCCTGCGATTGAACCTTGAAGCGTCGAGCGACGCGCAGTTGGAAGAAAAGCTCGGGGAACTAAAGAAGGTTCTCGGCGAACCGGCGCACGGACACTAATCTTGATGCGAGTGGCGTGATGAGTGTATCGTGAAAGGATTTCGAGCTCCTTTCACGCCACACTCATCACGCCGCACGAATCATCGGTTTCAAACCGCATGCCGAACTGATCTTCAATCGATTGCGCGCGATCGGTTTGTAGAGTTCGATCGTCAGATCGCGCATGAGCGGGATTGCCATTAGTAGGTGGAACGGGAACGCCCACCAGATGTAGCGGGCGACGTACGCGAACGCTTCGACTCCGCCGAGGATTTTGCCGTCGCGGGTTTGCAGTTTGATCTCGCGGGGGAGGACGCCGGGCTCAAGGTTCAGTGCGGCCCAGGCGCGCGGATCCTGTAGCGGGACGACTTCAAACCCGCGATGCCCGACCATCTTCTCCCACCGCCGCGCCCCCTCAGAGCAAAGTCCGCAGCCGGCGTCGAAAAAGAGGGTTCCGCGAGGCGTGGTCATGGTGACATTCTACCGCATCCGGACGTCCCGGGGAGATCGCAACGGCCTGATTTGAAAGCCGGGCTCCAGGGGCAACGGTATTTGCTCCGTATTCGACCAACTGGAGTGGCGGGCGAGAAGGCGGTATATCGAAGAGAACCGTATGCCAGTGCGCCCAAAGGCCAGCGGTCTTGCGGTGGGGGCGGTCGCACTGGGCATAAAGTCCTATTCGTTGACCTGCGGTGCTTTTTACCGCCGACTTTTGCGGGTGGTGAAGGTAAGAATGGGTATGTCCGCCGGGCAGCCGCGAGCTTGCTCGTGGTTCCACTTCGCGAGCAAGCTAGCGGCTTCGCGGGGGAAAGGCTCATTGAAAACCGAATAATTCCGGCCGGAATGGCAGGGAATCGGGCGAGGTTGCGCATGTAGCGCACGCCAAGCGGAGCGAGGCGCGACGTTTTTCCAGGATGTTGTAGGGACAGGAGTTACGGTTGGGTCCGGGTGTGCGCGGGATGTATCGCGCTACATTTACGGCGCTCCGTTTTTGTGGGGTGCAGTGCGCAAAGACGACGTGGTCCGCGGAGCTGACCACGCCAGCGGTTTTTTGGGTTGGGGGTGGTGTCGGTTAGTGGGGGGAGGCACCCATAGCGACCTGGGGCGTGCCGCAGGGGCCGCCTTCGTTGTTGGGTTTGACGGCGGAAATCACGTTCCCGTCGAAGTCGTAGACGCTATAGAAGCTGCTCATCTCCGTCGTGCTCTTGGGCAGGTAGTGGCAGATGAACGAGCGGCGGAAGCGGTCCTTGCTGGTGTTGGGGCCGGAACCGTGGATCGTCGAGCCGTTGAAGAACAGGACGTCGCCGGGTTCCATGATCGGGAGGATGGCGTGCTTGCCTTCGGGGATCGCGACGTGCTCGGTGGTGAAGTAGACGCGCGAGTCGGATTTTTCCGGGCACTGGATCGCGTAGCTGCCCGTATCGGGCACGCACATCATCCCGCCGTTGTGTTCGTCACAGCGGTCCAGCGCGGTCCAGGCGGCCATGCAGGTGCCGGGCTTCACGCGGAGGTAGAAGTTGTCCTGATGGAAATCCTGCCCGCGCGCCCCCGGCGGCTTGAAGTAGAACATACTCTGGGCGGCGTAGGGCTCTTCGCCCATGAGTTCGGTGAGAACGCCCTGAACGCGCGGGTCAAGCATATACCGCTTCGCCAGCGGGCCGACCGGTTTATCCATGTGTTTGTGCGGGTGCATCATGCGGGGATAGAACGAAAGCGGGTCGGACGCGTCGTACCCGCCGGTGGAGCCGTCGGCTTTGCCGCGTTTGATTTCGGAGAGGCCTTCGACCGGTCCGTTGGCGTTCATCGCCATGAAGGTGTCGCGCAGGGCGGCGATCTCTTCGGTCGAAAACAGCTCGCGGACGATGACAAACCCGTCGCGACGGAAGGCGGCCATCTGTTCGTCGGTGATGTAGTGCGTTGCGGTCAGCATGCGAATCGTGCTCCTGTTGTGTGTGGCAAATTGTGCCACAGGTCGGAATCCGTGCCCATTCATTGCAATCTCGAAAGCATATAATATTCTGCTGCCATGTCGCACCGGGAAATCACGCCGCACGATACGGTCTCGACGCTGTTTACGGGCCATTTTAGCTCTGGCCCCGGCTACGAGGCGTACCGGCCGGCGGGGACGAACGACTACCTGCTGATATACACGCTCGCTGGCCTGGGTCGATTCCGCACATCCGACGGCCGCGCGCATTC
>JBBQQZ010000168.1:0-8083 GCA_038215325.1 Tepidisphaerales bacterium
ATCCCCGCCCCGCCGACGCCGGTGGGAATCGTGCGTTCTTTGACGAACGTTTCGCTGACCGACCCGACGATTTCCGCGATCTCGTCGCCGGTGATGAAGCGGGCCATGTCGATGACGTGCGCGCCCAAGTCGCCAAGCGAACCCGAGCCGGCCTGGTCTTTGTCGAATCGCCAGATCAGCGGGATCTCCGGCGAACTCGCCCAGCCCTGAAGGTAGTATGCGCGAACATGATAGATACGCCCCAGCCGGCCTTCCTGCGCCAGCTTGTACGCCGTCGCCACCGCGGGCACGCGGCGGTAGTTATACCAGACGAACGTCTTGCTCTTCTTCGCCTTCTTCGCGGCGTCACGCATCTCGCGCGCGTCCGAAAGCGTCGCCGCCAGCGGCTTTTCGCAAGCGACGTGCTTGCCAGCGGCGAGCGCGGCGAGAACGAACTGCTTGTGCTTGTTGTTGGGTGTGGTGACATCGACCAGGCCAATGGCCGGATCGGTGACGGCGGACTTCCAGTCGGTGGTGGCGTTGAGCCAGCCCCAGCGATCGGCGAACCTCTTCAGGCTCGGGAAATCGCGGGCGACGATCGTATGCATGACCGGGTTCAACGGCAGGTCGAAAAAACGCGGGGCTTTGAGATACGCGTTGCTGTGAGCGCGGCCCATGAACTTCTGGCCGATGAGCGCGACATTGATGGTCTTCGTGGGCATGAATTGCGGTCTCCGCTGAAAAAACTGTTCCCGTCGCCCGTTTGCGACAGCCGGGGCATGGTAACGAGGCGGAGCGCGACTGTTAAGCAACGGCGTGCGCGGTTAATTTAGGCGACACATGCGAATCCTGATCGCCGCCGACAAGTTCAAGGGATCTCTCACGCAGCGCGAGGCGTGCGACGCGATCGCGGCGGGGATACGTCGCGTGAAACCGGACGCGGACATCGATCTGTGCCCGCTGGCGGATGGAGGCGAAGGCACGGTGGATGCGATTGTTACAGCGACGGGCGGGAAGACCGTTTCGTTCGAGGTCTGCGGGCCGTTGCCGGGAATGCGGGTGAAAGCGCCGATCGGCCTGATCGATTCCGGCCGCACAGCGATCGTGGAACTGGCCGCGGCTTCGGGGCTGCTGCTGCTCGAACCCGACCAGCTTGACCCCACCCGCACCACAACCTTCGGCACGGGCGAACTGCTCAAATACGCCGCCGACGCCGGCGCGAAAAAGATCATCCTCGGCATCGGCGGGAGCGCCACCTGCGACGCCGGCGTGGGCATCGCCCAGGCCTGGGGCGGCGCGGTCAAGATGCTCAACGGCAAGGTCTACTCCCCTTCCGACCGAAAACTCAGCGGCCATGACCTTGGCCGCATCCTCGCGATCACCCGCTTCCAGCCCAGCTTCTCCAACTACACCGGGCAACACAAAGCGCTTCCGGGAGCACGCTCCGCGATCCTCGATACCCGCGGAGTGGAGTTCGTCGTCGCCTGCGATGTCGGCAATCCGCTGTACGGACCCGACGGCGCGGCCCATGTCTTTGCGCCGCAAAAAGGCGCCACGCCCGAGCAGGTCGAACGTCTCGACGCTGATCTGCGAAAGATGATCGACCGGCTTCAACTTCACGAGATCGCCAACGCCCCCGGCGCCGGCGCGGCCGGTGGCGCGGGGTTCGGCATGATGGCGTTCTTCGGCGCGACCATGGTTAGCGGCGCAGAACTCATCATGGACCTGACGCACCTCCGCTCAC
Source organism: Tepidisphaerales bacterium (assembly GCA_038215325.1). Taxonomy (GTDB): domain Bacteria; phylum Planctomycetota; class Phycisphaerae; order Tepidisphaerales; family Tepidisphaeraceae; genus BPJO01. The sequence continues at coordinate 1,724 of JBBQQZ010000168.1, forward strand.
GGATCGAAACCGCCGACCTCGTCATCACCGGCGAAGGAAAACTCGACGCCCAAACCCTCGCCGGCAAAGCCCCCGCCGCGGTCGCGCGGGCGTGCAAGGTGGCAGGCAAACGCTGCATCGCGATCGGCGGGACAATCGGCCACGGCGCCGAAGGTTTGCTGAGCGAAGGCGTCACGAGCTATTTCGGCATCGTCGGCGGGCCAGTGACGCTCGCGGATGCGATGCGCGATGCGTCGCGATTGCTGACTGATACGACCGAGCGGATCCTGCGGTTGCAGTGATGGTCCGAAGGGGCACGGGTGCAAACCCGTGCCTATGCTGCTGAGTCACGTCGAGACCGCACGGGTTTACACCCGCATCAAGATCACGCCGACGCGCGAATCAGCTTCCGTCGCCGCTTGTCTGCGTACATCGCCTCATCCGCCAGTTTCCATGTCGCGGCCAGACCTGCGCTTGTGCGTGAGACAACACCGATCGACGCATCGATCCCCGCCGCACCGAACGCGGCGCGGAGGCGGGCGACGAACGATTCGCCGGCACCGTGGTTGGCTTCCAGCGCGAGCACCGCAAACTCATCCCCGCCCACGCGGGCGACCAGGTCGCTCGATCGCGCGGTGTTCTCCAGTGTCCTGGCGGCCCGGCGCAGTTGGGCGTCACCGGCGTCGTGGCCTTGTGTGTCGTTGATGTGCTTGAAGCCGTCCAGGTCGATCGAGATCACGCACGCCGGCGTGCCGTAGCGATCGCAGCGCACCTCTTCGGCGTCCAGTATCTCGTCCCACCCGCGGCGATTAAAGATCGCCGTCAACTCATCCCGCGTCGCCATATTGCGTGCGTTGTCCGCCGAGCGGCTTTCGATCGAGACGCGCAGTTCCGCCACCAGAAGTGCCGAAAGCATCGACGCCATCAGCTCGATCATCGGCAGGTCGTTCAGCAGTTGGGGCGATTGCGGCGTGGGCGAGATCGCGCACAACGTGCCGAAGAGCGAGCCGTCTCCATAGCAAAGCGGCACGCCGATGTAGCTGGCGATCGGCACCTTCAAATTGATCGGGGCATCGGCGTACGCGGGCACCTGCTTCGCGTCCGGCGCGCAGCGCGGACCAAGGCCCTGCACCATTCGCGCACAGTACGATTCGCTCCAGCGCAGAATATCTCCCTCCTTAAGCCCGTAGCCGCGATCCTCGGCATCGAGGACGATCCAGTCGTCGCCTTGGGCGCGGGTAAGCATCCAAAGCGTCATGCCGCAACGCTGCTGCAAAAGCTTGAGCGTTGCGCGGGCGGCGGAACGGAAATCGAGGACCGGCAGCGGCTCCGAAGTGGGCGCTTGCAAAAGCACGTCTGATAGGTTGTTCCCGACCGACCAAGTCATTCCGCTTCGCCGCGAACATGCGACGCCTCTTGATCTTTATCGACGCGCCTCGGCGACCGCTTAACGCAACCTGACAAGTGCGACAGATCGCCTCACCTGGCACGCTAACTCTTGTCGAAAACGAACGCCGCCTTCGCGGGATCTACGTCGATGCGGACCGTATCTCCTTCGACGAACTCGCCTTCCAGCAATCGCGACGCCAGCGGGTTTTCGATCCGCTGCTGGATCACGCGCTTGAGCGGCCGGGCACCGAACTGCGGGTCGTAGCCTTCGTCGGCGAGCAGTTTCTTTGCCGCGTCGGTGACTTCAAGCTTCAACTCGCGCGCCGCCAGCCGCTTCTCCAGTCCGCGAAGCTGCACGTCGACGATCTTCGTCAACTGCTCCTTCGCCAGCGGATGGAACACGATCGTCTCGTCGATCCGGTTCAAAAACTCCGGCCGGAAGTAGTTGCGGAGCTGCGCCTTCACGGTCGCCTCGATCTCCCATTCCTCCGATTCCTTCGCCGACAGCTCCATGATCTGCTGGCTGCCGATGTTGCTGGTCATGACGATGACCGTGTTCTTGAAATCGACCGTGCGCCCCTGCCCGTCGGTCAATCGGCCGTCATCCAGCACCTGAAGCAGCACGTTGAAGACATCCCGATGCGCTTTCTCGACTTCGTCAAACAGGATCACGCTATACGGCTTGCGACGCACCGCCTCGGTGAGCCGGCCGCCTTCTTCGTAGCCGACGTAGCCGGGAGGCGCGCCGATCAAACGCGCGACCGAGTGCTGCTCCATGAACTCGCTCATGTCGATGCGCACCATGCTCGATTCATCATCAAACAAAAACTCCGCCAGCGCCTTGCACAGCTCGGTTTTGCCGACGCCGGTCGGACCCAAAAACAGGAACGACCCGATCGGCCGATTCGGATCGCCAAGCCCGGCGCGGGAGCGTCGGACGGCGTCGGAAACCGCCTTCACCGCGTCCTCCTGACCGATCACGCGCCGGCCGAGGTTCTGCTCCATCTTCAGCAGTTTGTCGCGCTCGGTCTCGAGCATGCGCGTCACCGGAACGCCCGTCCATCGCGAGACGACTTCGGCGATCTCATCCGCATCGACCTGCTGCTTCAATAGCCGCGGGCCTACGGCCGGCGCGTCTTTCGCCTTCGGCTGCGCCTCCAATTGATCAATCTGCTCCTTCAGCTTCTTCAGCAGCTTCTCCTCGGCCGCCACTTCATGTAACTCCTTCTCGGAGACGCGACGCCCCTCCCGCATCGCCGACACGATCGCGGCCTCCCGCTGCTCGTACTTTTCACGCCGGCTCATGTACTGCGTGCGCAGCGTGTTCACGTCGCCAAGCCCGCTCTTCTCCAGCTCCCACTGACGATTCAACTCCTGCAACTGCTTTTCGACATCCTGCAACTCGGCTTTGATCACGACCAGCCGCTTCTGCGCGTCGGCGTCCTCCTCCTCTTTGAGCTGTCCCTGCACCAGTTCCAGCTGCGCCTGACGACGAATCAGCCGGTCGATCTCTTCGGGGACGGACTGGTTCTCCATCGCCAATCGGCTCGACGCCTCGTCAATCAGATCGATCGCCTTGTCCGGCAGGAACCGGTCCTGGATGTACCGATCCGACAACGTCGCCGCCGCCACGATGGCGCTGTCGGTGATGCGCACGCCGTGATGCGTTTCGTAGCGCGGCTTCAGGCCACGCAGGATCGCGATCGTGTCATCGACGCTCGGCTCGCCTACCTTTACTGGCTGGAACCGGCGTTCAAGCGCCGGGTCTTTTTCGATGTGCTTGCGATACTCATCCAGTGTCGTCGCGCCGATGCACCGCAATTCGCCCCGCGCCAGCGCGGGCTTAAGCAGATTTCCGGCGTCCATCGAGCCTTCGGTCTTGCCCGCGCCGACAACGGTATGCAATTCATCGATGAACAGGATCACCTGCCCATCGCTCTGCTGCACTTCCTTCACAACCGCCTTCAGCCGATCTTCAAACTCCCCGCGGTACTTCGCGCCGGCGATGAGCGCGCCCATATCGAGCGAGATCACCCGCTTGTTCTGCAATCCGGTGGGCACGTCTCCCTTGAGGATGCGCATGGCAAGGCCCTCGACGATCGCCGTCTTGCCGACGCCGGGTTCGCCGATGAGCACGGGGTTGTTTTTGGTTCGCCGACTCAGCACCTGCATCGTCCTGCGGATCTCTTCATCGCGCCCGATGACCGGATCGATTTTGCCCAGCTTCGCCAGCGCGACCAGATCCTTGCCGTACTTTTCGAGCGCTTGATATTTGTCTTCGGGGTTCTGATCGGTCACGCGCTGGTTGCCGCGTACGTCTTTCAGCGAGGTGAGGATCTTGTCGGTGTCGATCCCCGCCTGCTGAAGCAGGCTCGTCAGTTCGGGCGCTTTGGTCGTCAGGCTGATAAGCAGGTGTTCGGTCGACACATAGTCGTCCTTCAGCCGCTCGGATTGGGCCTGCGCGTCGGCCAGCACATCCATGAATGCCCGCGACGCCCCGATCTGCGTCCCGGCGCTATTGGGTAGCCGGTGCAAATCCGCATCCACCTTCGCGACCAGCTCCGGTTTCTTCACGTTCAGCTTGTCGAGCAGTGCGTGGATGGTGGACTGGTCCGGCTCCAGAAGCGCCCTAAGCAGATGCGCAGCCGTCACTTCGGGGTTTTCACGCTGGCGCGCCAACTCCTGCGCGCCGGCGATCGCCTCCTGGGCTTTGGTGGTGAACTTGTCAAAACGCATAACGGTTTCCTCTACCACAGTCTATGCAAGCCCGATGCCAGTCCCCACCCCCGTTTACCGTGTGAAAACGCCACACCACCGGTGCCACGCATCCCCGCAGACTGTCAATCTGGCAACGCTCGATGTCGCCACGCTCAAAACCGTCGTTCACGAGCGTCGCCGCCAATGCCTCGCCCGTGATGGACATTCGACGTGCGCGGACGACACATGCGTCGCCTTACGGGCGCGTGTATCACCTGTGATCCGTATGAAAGCGCGAATGGGATCTCACCCCTTCAATTCTGCCTTTTCGCGTCCGCCTTCGCTTCTTCGCGCCTTCGCGGTTAATTATCCGTCGTGCAGCCCGAAGACCTGATGAATCTCGCCATCGCCGAAGCGAAGATTGCGGAGGAGAATGATGACGTGCCGATTGGCTGCGTGATTTGGCACGAACCGACGCAGCGGATCATCGGCCGCGGGCATAACCGGCGCGAGCAGGACAACGACCCCGCCGGGCACGCTGAGATCGTCGCGCTACGCGAGGCCGCGAAAACGCTAGGCCACTGGCGCGTCACCGAAGCCACCCTCGTCGTCACCCTTGAGCCCTGCCCCATGTGCGCCGGCGCGATCGTCAACGCCCGCGTTCCAAATCTCATCTACGGATGCGACGACCCCAAGGCCGGCGCGGTCCGAACCCTGTACACGCTCTGCGAAGACGCACGACTCAACCATCGCGTGAATGTCACCCCCGGCGTGCTCGCCAACGACTGCGCCGACCTGCTCCGCGCCTTCTTCCGCAAGCAACGCGCCGCCGGCAAGAACGGATAGGGTGTGTCCCTGACACGTCGCCTCCACACCGCCGCGGCGAATGGTGCGTCGGGGGCGCAGCCTACTTCAGAATCTTCTTCAATTTCGCGAGTTTCTGCGGCACGTTCTGCTGGACGTAGCCGTGGTTGGGGTTGCGCTTTACGAAATCCTGGTGATACTCCTCGGCCGGGTAGAAGGTGTCGAGTTTTTCGAGGGTGGTGGCGATCGGCTTGTCGAAAGTCTTCGCGTCGGACAACTGCTTGATATACGCCTCGGCCACGCGTTTCTGCTCGTCGTCGGCGAAGAAAATCGCGCTGCGGTACTGCCTGCCCGAATCCGGGCCCTGACGATTCAGTTGCGTCGGATCGTGGGCGGCGGCGAAGAATATTTTGAGCAGGTTGCCGAAGCTGACTTTCGACGGATCGTAGGTGATCTTAATCGCCTCGGCGTGCGCCGTTGAGCCGGCACTGACCTTGTCGTAGTCGGCATCTTCCTTTGTTCCACCTGCGTAGCCGGAGACAACGTCGCTCACGCCGGGGACCGCCTCGAAGACGGCTTCCGTACACCAGAAACACCCCCCCGCCAGCACCACCTGCGCGGTCGACTGGCCTTCGGCGGGTTTCAGGTCAATCGCCGGGGTGGGGATCATGCCGGTCACGTCGGATGCGGCCTGCGTGCAGGCGGTCGTGGTGAAAATCAACGCAAGCAAAGTGAGTTTGTGGAGCATGGTGTTCATTTGAGGAGGGTACGCGGTTCGCCTCGGTTCGGATGCCGCCGGGATATCAGGTGGGCGTCATCGCTTTTCGCAACTTCGCAATTTTCGGTGCCGCCGCAGCGGTGACGTAGGGATGCCCAGGGTTCTTGCGGGCGAAATCCTGGTGGTACGTCTCGGCCGGGTAGAATTTTTCGAGCGGTTCGAGCGTGGTGACCAGCAACGTCGGGTAGTGCCCAAACCGATCAATCTGCGCGATATACGCCTCGGCAACCTTCTGCTGCTCTTCGTTGGCATAGAAGATGGCGGACCGATACTGCGGGCCGACGTCGTTGCCCTGGCGGTTGAGCGTGGTGGGGTTGTGGGCGATGAAGAAAAAAGCCTTCATGAGCTGGCCGAACGTCACCACCGACGGGTCGTACGTGAGGCGCACCGCCTCGGCGTGCCGGGTTCGGCCGGTGGAGACGGCGTCGTAGTTGGCGTCGGACGCCTCACCGCCGGCATACCCGGATTCGGCATCACTGACGCCGGGGATTGCTTCATAGACCGCTTCCACGCACCAGAAACACCCCCCCGCCAGCACCACCTCTGCCGTTCGGGACGAGGATTCGAGAGGCAGATCGAGATCGGGATTCGGATATTGTGCGAGGAATGAATCGAGCATGAAGCTATTGAATGCCCGCCGAGCCCGAAAGTCACGCGCAGAGCATTCTGTCGCGATATTTTCTGCCCGCGAGCACCCTTTTCAAGCTGTATAT
>JBBQQZ010000169.1:0-8072 GCA_038215325.1 Tepidisphaerales bacterium
GTTCAGGGAGAGATAAGGAGACGGCGATCTTCGATCCTCCGATCAATGCGCCTCTTCTTATCGAGTGATGAGAAGAGGTTTTTTATTGGAGAGTCGCGAGTGGAGAGTGACGGGTGGCGAGAAGTCGATCTTCTCACCACACGCCACTGGCCACTCGCCACTACGACCGAATGAGCTACGTTCTAGGTCTTAAATGCAAAGAATGCGGCCACCAGACCGCTGCCAGTCCGGTGCATGTGTGTGAGCGGTGTTTCGGCCCGTACGAGGTCGAATACGACTACGCCGCCATGCAGGGCAAGGTCACGCGCGCCTCGATCGAAGCGGGTCCGCAGTCGCTTTGGCGCTACAAAGACCTGCTGCCGGTCGAAAAGCCGGTCACGGGATTCCATTCCGGGATGACGCCGCTGCGCCGCGCCGATCGGCTCGCCAAGTATCTGGGATGCAAGGAGTTATGGATCAAGGATGACAGTTGCAACTACCCGACTTACAGCTACAAGGAGCGCGTCGTCAGTGTCGCGATCAGCAAGGCGGTTGAGTTCGGGTTTGACACCGTCGGCTGCGCCAGCACGGGCAATCTCGCCAACTCCACTGCCGCCCACGCTGCGATCGCGGGGATCAAGTGTTACGTGATGATTCCGCACGATTTGGAGACGGGCAAAGTGCTCGGCAGCTTGATTTTCGGGCCGAACATGGTTCGGATTAAGGGCAACTACGACGACGTGAACCGGCTGTGTACCGAGGTCGCCGACAAGTACGGCTGGGCGATTATCAACGTCAACCTGCGGCCGTATTACACCGAGGGTGCCAAGACCTTCGGGTTTGAGATCGCAGAGCAGTTGGGCTGGAAGTTGCCCCAGCACACGATCTCGCCGGTCGCGGGTGGGACGATTTTGCCGAAAATATACAAGGCCTACGAAGAGCTGATCAAGCTGGGTTTAGTCGAGGATAACCGGCCCAAGATGTACGCCGCCCAGGCGAGCGGGTGCAATCCGGTGGTCAAGGCGATCCACGCCGACAACGACATGATTGAGCCGCAGAAGCCCAAGACGATCGCCAAGAGCATCGCGATCGGCAACCCTGCCGACGGGTACTACGTGTGGCACGGGATCAAGGATTCCGGCGGATGGGGCGAAAGCGCAACCGACACGGAAATCGTCGATGCCATCAAGCTGCTCGCCCAGACCGAAGGCATCTGGACCGAACCCGCCGGCGGGACCACCTTGGCGTGCGCGATCAAGCTGATTCAGTCCGGGCGCATTCCGAAGGACGAGTCGATCTGCATCTGTATCACCGGAAACGGGCTGAAAACCGTGGAAGTGGTGCAGGATCAGCTCCCGTACCCGCGGGCGATCAATGCGACGCTGGACGAATTCGACGGATTGATCGCGGAAACCGCCCACAACAAGGCCCGGCAAGAATCGCGCGAAACTGTTCTGGCGGGCGCGTAATCGGTTATAAACTGCTGTTGGACGGAGTGGCCCATGATTATGTCCAAACTATCGAAACTCGCTCTTTCGCTCTTCATCTGCTCGGCTGCGGTTGCGCAGACGACCAAGCCTGCGGCGGGCGGGGATAAGGAAGACGCCGTCCCCCCCGTGCTCGAAACTGCCATCACCGCGCTGACGGCGGAATTTGAGGCGGTGTTGAAAGACCCCGCCGGCGGCACCACGCGGGAAAAGTCCGACTACTTCCTGAAAACCAAAGACACGGTCGATGAATCTGCACTGCTGAAAGTGCTGGCGTCTCGGATCAACAAGGACGTGCGCGTTGATTCGTATATCAAGTGGCAGTTGATTTCGATCCAGAAAGGCCCGTTCAGCGAGCAGAACACGAAACCGTCGATCCAACTTTATCGCAAGACCCCGATGCCTCCGGTTCGGCCGGGGAGTGGCAATGATGGGGAGATGGTGTCGATGCTGTCGCGCGTGAACAAGGACAACTACACCGAAGCGAATCAGCAGTGGCAGGCGAAGCTGTTGGCGCACGACAAGACCGTCCTTCCCATGCTCGGGTATCGCGACGAACTCTATGGCCGGCTGGTGCGCACGAACGAGGTCATCCGTGCCGGGTTCGACGACGCAGACCAACGCTCGCAGCGCGGCTACGAAGCGCGGACGTTCATCACCCGCCTTTCCGGCGACCTGCGTTCGCTGGCGGCGGGCTCCAAGCCGGTGGAGATCAACCAGATGGCCTCCCTGGTAATGAACTACGCCGGCCGGGCGGGGAACAAGGCGTACAACGGCATCAAGCTCGAAGACAACAAGAAGGTGGTCTGGGAAACGCGCCCGACCGGTTTCGACAAGAAGGCGATGGAAAAATTCGCCAATGATTTGAAGGATATGTCCAAGTCGGGCTTCTAGCCGTCCTCGGTCGATTTCAGGAACGTAAGAAAAGAGTCAACGCATCATGAGTGTTAAAGTTCGCATCCCCGCTCCGCTTCGCACATTTACCAACGGTGCCGAAGTCATTGAATCCCCCGCCGGCAGCATCGGTGAAATCCTCACCGACCTGAAAGCCAAGGCCGCCGGTATCGAAACGCGTCTGTTCAAGGGCACCACCGGAACGCTCAACCGGTTCGTCAACATCTACGTCAACCAGGAAGACATCCGCTTCCTCCAAAACCTCGACACCCCCGTCAAAGACGGCGACGAAGTCAGCATCGTCGCCGCGATCGCAGGAGGCTGAGGAAGTGTCGAATGTCGAATGTGGAGTGTCGAATGCCGGCACTTCACTCGACACCCGACGCTCGACACTCGACATTCAACATTGGCCCGTCATGGCTCAAATTTCCCGCAAATTCTGGATCACCTTTCCGTCCCGCACGCAGGTGGAAAAGCCGGTCATCTGGCAGATGAGCCGGAAATACCCCGACGTGATGTTCGACATCCGTCAGGCCAGCGTGCAGCACGAAATCGGCATCATGGCGGTGCTGCTGGAAGGCGAAGCCGAAGAGGTCGCCGGCGCGATCAAGTTCATGCGCGACGAAGGCGTTCAGGTCGATCCGATCGAGAAGAGCGTCGTCGAAGGGTAAACACCGCGCGATCCCGGTTAGCCGCGACGCGAAGCGGATCGCTAGGGACGACCATAAGCGCTCCACTTCACGTCGCGGCGAACCGTGTCATTCTGGTTTCGGCAATTCGCGCCGTTTCCATAGATAGAAGACGACCGGATAGACCAGCAGTTCCATCACGAACGACACCGCGATCCCGCCGATCAGGGGCGCGACGAGCGGGCGGGTGACGTCCGCGCCCGTGCCGCTGGCCCACAGCAGCGGGAGCAGGCCGATCATGTCGGTGGCGACGGTCATCGTCTTGGGTCGAATCCGCTTCACCGCACCGGCGTGGATGGCGGTCAGCAGATCCTGCTTGGTCTGAAGCCGGTTCGCGTTTTTCGCCTTGTCGTATTCGGTGTCGAGATACAGCAGCATCACCTGACCGGTTTCGGCATCGATGCCCAGAAGCGCGATGATGCCCACCATCACCGCGAGGCTGAAGTTGTAGTCGAGCGCCCAGAGGAACCAGAACGCCCCGATCAGGCTGAACGGCACTGCCAGCACGATCACGCCGACGCGGAACCAGCTTCCGTTGCTGATGTAGAGCAATAGCACGATCACGATCACCGCGACGATGACTGAAATGACCAGCCGGGGGAGCGTCTTTTCCCAGTACTCAAACTGCCCCGACCACGCGATGTGATACCCCGGCGGAAGTTTGAGTTGTTCGGCGACCTTCTGTTTCGCTTCTTTGACGTAACCCCCCAAATCCCGGCCGGAAACGTCGACGAAGACGAAGGCGGCGCGTTGCGCATCTTCACTGCGGATCATCGGCGGGCCGGGGTTAATCTGGATCGTCGCGAGCTGCCCCAGCGGGATCTGCGCGCCGGACTTGGTCATCACCAGCACCTGCTTGAGCGATTCCGGATCATCGCGTAACTCGCGTGCGTAGCGGATGTTAAGCGGATAGCGGGCGAGCCCTTCGACGGTGGTGGTGACGTTCATCCCGCCGATCGCGGTTTGGATGACGTCCTGGATATCGCCGGTGGTCAGGCCGTAGCGCGCGACGGCTTCGCGGTCGATATCGAAATCGAGGTAGTACCCGCCGGTGGTGCGCTCGGGATACGCCGACAGCGTGCCGGGCACGGTGCGCACGATGTTGGCGGATTGCTCGGCCAGCTTCGACAGCACGTCCAGGTCAGGGCCCATCACCTTGATGCCCACGGGCGTCTTGATGCCGGTCGAGAGCATGTTGATCCGGTTCTCGATCGGGAACGGCCAGGCATTCGCCACGCCGGGAAAGCTGACGGCGGTGTTCAGGCCCGCGTGCGCTTCGCCTGTGGCATCGGTCCAGCCGAACTTCAGCTCGTCGATCGTGATCGTCCGCTCCAACGGCCACACCCACGACAACGGCGCTCGCACCACGCCAGGCCAACCGCCGAAGAACCGATCGACGCTACGCGTACGCCACTTCGAGCGATCGGGCTCGAGTTGCACGACCGATTCCAGCATCGATAGCGGTGCCGGGTCCGTCGCCGTCTCGGCGCGGCCGATCTTGCCGTGGACGCTGGTGACTTCGGGGAAGGTCTTGATCAGCTTGTCGGTCTGCTGGAGCAGCTCCTTCGCCTTGGTGATCGACACGCTCGGATCGACCGTCGGCATATACAGCAGATCTCCCTCATCCAGCGGCGGCATGAACTCGCTGCCGATTTTGGAAAGCGGGTAGATCGTGCTGGCACCCAGGACGACGACGGTGACCAACGTGATGGCGGGGTGACGCATCACCCACCAGAACGCCGGCTCGTACAACTTCTGCGACCAGCGGTTCAGCGGATTGCGATCTTCGTGCGGGATCTTCCCGCGGATCAGATACACCATCAGCACCGGCACGAGCGTGATGCCCAATATAGCGCCGGCCGCGATCGCGAAGGTTTTGGTGTAGGCGAGGGGTTTGAACAATCGCCCGGATTGATCGGTCAGTACGAAAATTGGTAGGAACGAGACGGTGATGATGAGCAATGAGAAGAAGAGGGATGGGCCGACTTCCTGCGCGGCGCGCAGGATCGTTTCGTGGCGCGGCGCGTTGGGGTGTTCTTCGAGATGTTTGTGCGCATTTTCGATCATCACCACGCCGGAATCGACCATCACGCCGATCGCCAGCGCCAGCCCGCCGAGGGACATGATGTTGGCGTTGATGCCGAGCAGGTTCATGACCAGGATCGAGCTGAGCAGGCCGATCGGCAGCACCAGGATCGCGACCAGCGCGCTGCGCAGGTGCATGAGGAAGACGATGCAGATGAGCGCGGTGACGACCAGGCATTCGATGACGGCGGATCGCAACGTGCCGACGGCGCGGTCGATGAGGGCCGAGCGGTCGTAGGTCGGCTTGATGAACACGCCCGCCGGCAAGCCGCCTTCTAGTTCGCCGAGCTTCGCCTTGGCGTCGGCGATGACCTTGAACGCGTTTTCGCCGAACCGTGCGACAATGATCCCGCCGACCGCTTCGCCGCGCCCGTCCAGTTCACCCACGCCGCGACGCGCTTCGCCGCCGACTTGTACACTCGCGACATCGCGCAGGAGCACCGGCGTGCCTTCGGTGCCGAGTTTAAGGGAAATCGATTCGATATCGCTCACCCCGCGCAGGTACGCGCGGCTGCGCACCATCAGCTCATTCTCCGCCTGCTCGACCACGCTCCCGCCCACGTCGTTATTCGACCGCTGGACCTTCTCCATCACGTCGCCGACCGACAGGCCAAACGCTTGCAGCCGCTGCGGGTCCAGCACCACCTGGTACTGCTTCACAAACCCGCCGATCGTCGCCACTTCGCTGACGCCTTCGACGCTGGTCAAGGGGTACCGCAGGTACCAATCCTGAAGCGATCGAAGCTGCGACAGGTCCTGGTTCGCCGAGACGAGATCCTTGCCGGTGATCGGGCATTTTCCGGGCTGCTCGAAGGCGCGAACCTTCGTCAGTTCTGACCGAACGCCTTGCGGCGCGTCGTCCGGTTTGGCGTACCATTTGTCGGTCTTCTTGTCGTGCCAGATGCCGTCCGGATAGTCCGGCGAATACCACCCGGGGTAGAGCACGTACTGATACACCCACCCCAGCCCCGTCGCGTCCGGCCCCAGCTTCGGCTGCACGCCTGCGGGGAGGCGGTCGCGGGCGAAGTTCAGGTATTCGAGCACGCGCGAGCGGGCCCAGTAGATGTCGGTCGAGTCGTCAAAGATGACATACACGAACGACAGCTCGAACATGCTGAAGCCGCGCACGTCGGTTGCGCCCGGCACGCCCAAAAGCGCGCTGGCCAGCGGATACGTGACCTGGTCGTCCACCACCTGCGGATTCTGCCCGGGGTAGTCGGTGACGACGATCACCTGTACGTCAGACAGATCGGGAATGGCATCGAGGCGAATATTGAAACTCGCCCACACGCCCAGCAGCGTCACAATGCCGCTCAGCAGGAGCACGAGGAAGCGATGGCGGACGGAGATTTCGATGATTTTGGCGATCATGGGTTCTTCTCGGAGGGTGAGAACCGCAGATTTCGCAGATCACGCAGATTGAAAGGATTAAATTCAAATCTGCGTGATCTGCGAAATCTGCGGTTCAACAGCTTTATTCCTTCAGCGGGATCAGTTCTTCGACGCCGCCGCAGGATTTCATTTCGGTGGCGTAGTAGGGGTTGGCGATGGTGTCGGTGGTTTGCAGCCAGTTGGCGCCCTGGTCGTGGAACGCCATCGGGCAACGAACTAAAAACAGCTTCGCCGCAACCTTCGTCGATGGCGGCGACGCCTTGGCTAGCGTGATGACGGCTTCGCTCAGGCCCATGAAGGTTTCCCGCTGTTTTTCGATCGGTTGGCCGTCCATCGCCTTTGCGGCGGTGGCGACGGCTTCGGCGAGGGGCTTCGCGTCGCCTTCGGCGTGCTCGGCGGCCATCGTCGCGGTCTTGAGCAGGCCGGTCACGTTGATCGGCGTGTCGGACTTCTGCTTGGCTCCAAGTTGTGCCTGGACCGAGAGATACGCCGTCACGATGTCGTCCGTGTGCGGGACGACGACTTTCGGTACTGCCTGCGGTTCGGGTTTCTTCGCGACCGCGGGCTCGCTCGCCAGGTTCTGACCGGACTGCTTGGCGATGGCTTCGCGGAGTCGGCTTTCGCTGTCGAGCAGGAACTGCCCGCTGGTGACGACCTGCTCGCCTAGTTCGACGCCTTCGAGCACCTGGATCCGCTCCGCGCCAGCCATTCCCAGCTTCAGCGATCGCGCCTCAAATCTTCCCCCCGCGCCGGCGACGAACGCGATCTGCTTGGCGCCGGTATCGATCACCGCTTCGCGCGGGATCAGCCGCAGGGGCTGGCTGTCGCTACTTTCGATTTCGACGGTGGCGTACATGCCTTGCCGCAGCATCATGTCGTGGTTGGGGATTTCGATCCGCACGAGCGCGGTGCGCGTCTCCGGGTCGACGTGCGGGTGGACGAAGATCACCTTTCCTTCAAACTTGCGGCCCGGCTGGGCGGTGACCGACGCGTGCGCGGTCGCGCCCAGCTGCACGAGCGGATACTGCTGCTCAAAGACGCGGGTGTCGATCCACATCTGATGCCGGTTTGCCAGCCGCATCACCAGATCCCCGGCTTTGACGGCCGCGCCGTCGTAGACCATCTTGGCGGTCATGTGGCCGGTGATCGGGGCGAGGATCGGGATCGTGCTCGGCGCTTTATCGAGCGCCGACAACTCGGTGATCTGCTGCTCCGTCATGCCGTACTGCGTGAGCTTGCGGCGGGCGGAGTCGTACAGCGTCTGCGCGGTCACGCTGCCGGTCTGCTTCTTCGCGGCGATCATCTCGTCCACCGCCACCATCAACTCCGGGCTGTAGAGGTCGAACAGCTTCTGGTCCTTCTGGATGTCCATGCCGTCGACATTGGCGTACAGCTTTTCGATCCAGCCGCTGACGCGCAGGTTGATGTCGCGGTGCGTGGGTTCGGGCTCCTGGAGATAACCGACCGCGCGGACGGTCTGCGTCAGCGGCCCTTCGGTGACGGTCGCGGTGCGGATGCCCATGTTCTGGACGACGACCGGATCAAT